>CAJYSA010000083.1 GCA_913777325.1 uncultured Sphingomonas sp.
CCCACACCCCCAGTGTGATGCGCTACCAGGCTGCGCTACGCCCCGACCGAGGGGGCGCCTCTACGCCCGACCACGCCGGGATGCAAGCGGGTTGGCCGCATGTTGCGCGCACGGCCCCGCGATGATAGCGGCAGCGACTTCGCGCGGCCGTCTCCCGGCCGCCCAACGGTCATGCACGGAAACCGATGCTTATCTCTCCCGCTTATGCGCAGACCGCCAGCGGCGCCGCCCAGGGCGGCGGCCTTGCCGGCTTCATCAGCCTGGCGCCGCTGCTCCTCGTCTTCGTCGTCTTCTATTTCCTCATGATCCGCCCGCAGCAAAGCCGCATGAAGGCGCTGCAGGCGGCGGTCGCCGCCGTGAAGAAGGGCGATTCGGTCGTCACCGCCGGCGGACTGGTCGGCAAGGTGACCAAGGTGGAAGAGGCGTTCGTCGAGGTCGAGATCGCGCCCAACACCCGCGTGAAGGTCGTCAAGGCGACGCTGTCCGAGGTCACGCCGCTCGGCGGCAAGCCGGCGAACGACTGACATGCTGGACTTTCCCCGCTGGAAGGTCGCCGGCATCTGGTTGCTGCTGGCGGCATTGGTGTCGCTGTCGATCCCGACCTTCATTCCCGAAAGCGTGACCAGCGGCTGGGGCATCAAGCTGCCGCGCGTCAACAAGGGGCTGGACCTCGCCGGCGGCAGCTACCTGCTGCTGGAGGCGGACACCAACGACGTCGCCACCGCGCGGGTCGAGGCGATGCGCGAGCAGGTGCAGACCGAGATGCGCCGCCAGACGCCGCGCATCGACATCGGCGATATCTCCAGCCGTGGCGGGCAATTGTCGTTCCTGCTGCGCGATCCCAGCCAGGTCGATGCCGCGCGCGAACGCCTGCTCCAGATCACCGGCACCGGCGCGGGCATGACCGGACAGCGGCAGTGGGACATCCAGGTCGTCGACAGCAGCCGCTTCGTGCTGACCCCCACCGCCGCCGGCCTGACCCAGGCGGTCGAAACCGCGATGGGCGACGCGACCGAGGTCGTGCGGCGCCGCATCGACGAGATGGGCACGCGCGAACCGACGATCATTCGCCAGGGCAGCAACCGCATCGTCGTGCAGGTGCCCGGGCTCCAGAACCCGCAGGCACTCAAGGATCTGCTCGGCAAGACCGCGAAGCTCGAATTCAAGCTGGTCGACGTCAACGCCGATCCGCAGGCGCTGGCCAAGGGCCAGGCGCCGGCTGGCGACCAGATCCTGCCCTATCCGAACAACCCCTCGGGCATCCCGCTGATCGCGGTGAAGCGTCAGGCGATCATCACCGGCGACATGCTGAGCGATGCGCGGCAGGAATTCGAGCCGCAGACCAACGCGCCCCAGGTGTCGATGACCTTCGACAGCCAGGGCGGGCGCCGCTTCGCGCGGACCACGCAGGAAAATGTCGGCAAGCCGTTCGCGATCATCGTCGACAACACCGTCATCTCCGCGCCGAACATCAACGAACCGATCATTGGCGGTCGTGCGGCGATCAACGGCGGGTTCACGGTGGAAAGCGCCAACCAGCTCGCGATCGCGCTGCGCTCGGGCAAGTTGCCGGTCGATCTGAAGATCGTCGAGGAATCGACCGTCGGCCCTGATCTGGGCGCCGACTCGATCCGCGCCGGCATCCTGGCCTCGGCGGTCGCCGTCGCGCTGGTGGTGGCGTTCATGCTCGTCACCTACGGGCGGTTCGGCTTCTATGCGAACCTCGCGGTCGTCATCAACGTGTTCGTCATCCTGGGCGTCATGGCGCTGCTCGGCGGCACGCTCACGCTGCCGGGCATCGCCGGGTTCGTGCTGACGATCGGCACCGCGGTCGATGCCAACGTGCTCATCAACGAGCGTATCCGCGAGGAGCGGCATCGTGGGCGCGGCGTCGTCCAGTCGGTCGAGCTGGGCTACAAGGAAGCCAGCCGCACGATCTTCGAGGCGAACGTGACGCACGCGATCTCGGGCATCATCATGTTCGTGCTGGGCTCCGGCCCGGTGAAGGGCTTCGCGGTCGTCCTGCTGATCGGCATCGCCACCAGCGTGTTCACCGCCGTCACCTTCACGCGGATGCTCGTCGCCGGCTGGCTGCGCCGGGCGAAGCCGAAGACGATCAACATATGATCGCCCGCCTGCCCCTCTCCCGTAACCGGACCCCGGCCCTTGCCGGGGCGGCGAGGTAGTATGAAACTTCTCAAGCTCGTCCCCGACGACACCAACATCGATTTCGTCCGCCTGCGCGGCTGGGCGTTCGGCCTCACCCTGCTGCTCAGCGTGCTGGCCGTCGGGATCACCGTCTACAAGGGGCTGAACTTCGGCGTCGATTTCGAAGGCGGCCTGATGATCGAGGAACGGTTCGCGCAGACGCCCGATCTCGATCGCGTGCGCAGCGTCGTCGACGCGCAGGGCGTCGGCGAGGCGTCGCTCCAGCAGTTCGGCGATCCGCGGACGATCACGATCCGCCTGCCCGTGCAGCAGAGCGGTGACGAAGGCGCCACCAACGCCGCCGTCCGCAAGGTCGAGAGCGCGCTGGCGCAGGCCTTTCCGGGCACGGAATTCCGCCGTTACTCGACCGTGTCGGGCAAGGTGTCGGGCGAGCTGATCCGCAACGGCGTGCTGGCGGTCGTGCTCGCGATCCTCGGCATCGGGTTGTTCGCGATCTTCCGCTTCGAATGGCAGTTCGGCGTCTCGACGATCGTCGCGATCGTCCACGATCTGCTCATGACGCTCGGCTTCTTCGCGCTGACGCAGTTCGAGTTCGACCTGAACATCGTCGCCGCCGTGCTGACCATCATCGGCTATTCGATCAACGACAAGATCGTGATCGACGACCGCATCCGCGAGAACATGCGCCGCTATCGCAAGATGGACATGCGGGAGATCATCAACCTGTCGGTCAACGAGACGCTGCCGCGCACCGTCATGACCTCGGTGACGATCCTGCTGGCGCTCGCCGCGCTGCTGTTCCTCGGCGGGCACGTGCTGCGCGGCTTCACCGCCGCAATGACGCTGGGCATCATCGTGGGCACCTATTCGTCGATCTACGTGTCCTCGTCGCTGCTGATCTCGCTCGGCCTGCGTGCCGAGCCGGAGAACGAGAAGCCGTTGCGCGGTCGCCCGAGCGACAATGCCGAGCGGGTCGGCCCGCGTAGCTGACATGATCGCACCGGGCACGGATCAGGGAGGCGGCGGCGCATGAGGATGGACCGGGAGCGCGACGCCGCCGGTCCCCTCGTGCGCGGCTTCGGCCCCGCCGGGTTCAAGGTCGACGCGCCCGATGGCGCGATGGGCGTCTATCCCGCGCTGCTGCTCACCGCCACGCGCGCGGACATGTGGGCACCCCCGCCGCTCGACGCGCTCGACGCGCTGGCGCTGGCGCCGTTGCTGGGCGATCCGATCGAGTTCGTGCTGCTCGGCACCGGTACCGATCTGCGCCGCCCGCCACGTGCGCTGATCGCCGCGCTGGAGGCGCGCGGCGTCGGGATCGAGGCGATGGACAGCCGCGCCGCCGCGCGCGCCTGGGGCGTCCTGCGCGCCGAGGATCGCCGGGTGGCGGCGGCGCTCTACCCGTTGGAGGGATAAGCGATACATGTGGCGCGGGCGGGCGGATCAGCCTGCGCTCACTCGTCCTTCACCAACCGCCCCTCGCGCGCCTTGAAGTAGAATTGGCTCGCGACCAGCCATCCCTTGATCGGCCGGAGCGGCAGCACCGTGCTGATCAGCAGCACCGGCAGGCTGACCACCACATGCATCCACCATGGCGGGTCTGCCAGGATCTGGAGCATCAGCGTGAAGATCACCCCCGGCAGGCACGCGAACAACTGGACGAACACCGCCGGGCCATCCGCCGGATCGGCATAGGAATAGTCCAGTCCGCACACCGGGCAGTGATCGCGGATCGTCAGGAAACCGCGAAACAACGCACCCTTGCCGCAGCGCGGGCAGTGCCCAAGCGCACCGGTGCGTAGCGGGGACTGACGAGGCCACGCCTCGCCATGGTCATCGCCCAGGCGCGGGTCGGGTCGGGCGACATGTTCCGGGTCCATCACGCCTCCGCTATGCGCCCCGGTTACCCGCCGCGCCACAACCCCCATCAGCAGGCCGCGTCAGCCGACCGCGTTCACCACGTCCACCACGTCCAGCGCCCGCGCGGTCACCCAACCGAAATGGTCGTTGGCGACGAACAGGACGAAGAGCGTGGTCGCCACGATCGTCGTGCGCACGACGACGCGCTTCAGCGAGAATTCGTGCGGCGCGCTCTCGGCGGTGCCGGGCATCGCGGTCTCCCCGGCCTCCGCCGAGGTTCGCACCCCGAACGGCAGCACCAGGAACACCGAGAACGCCCAGAACAGGATGTAGATCGCCAGCAGCGACGTCCACCGCATGTCAGCGTGCCCGCACGGCGATCAGACCTGCACGATCACGACGTCGACGATCGGCTTCTTGCCGGTCCAGCGCGTCGCGACCTTGCGCACCGCCAGCCGCACGTCCTCGCGCAGGCGGTCGCGATCGCGCGGGCGCCCGGCCATTGCCTCGGCCGCCGCCTCGATCGCCTCGGCCAGGAACGGCTCGCGCTCTTCCTCCACCGGCACGCCCTGTACCCGCACGTCGGGCGTGCCGCCCGCGCGACCGTTGCGGTCCACCGCGATGCCCACCGAGATCACGCCGTTCACCGCGATCCGTCGCCGCTCGTTGATCGTGTTGCCGTCCGCCGGCAGGATCACATCGCCGTCCAGCACCAGCCGCCCGACGCCGACGTTCCCGATCTTCTTGGGCGCGCCCGGCGCCAGCCGCACCAGGTCGCCATCGGTCTGGACCAGCGCGTTGGCGATGCCCTGCGACAGGCCATAGCGGGCGTGCTCCATCAGGTGGCGCATCTCGCCGTGGACCGGCACCAGCGACCCCGGACGGATCCAGCCGTACATCTTGGCGAGTTCCGGACGCCCGGGATGGCCCGAGACGTGCACATGCGCCTGCTTTTCGGTCACCATCTCGACGCCCTTGGCCGCGAGCTGGTTCTGGATGCGACCGATGGCGACCTCGTTGCCGGGGATCTGCTTCGACGAGAAGATCACCATGTCGCCCATCTCAACCGCGATCGGATGGCTGCCCGCCGCGATCCGGGCCAGCGCGGCGCGCTCCTCGCCCTGCCCGCCCGTCGCCACGATCAGCACGCGGTTGCGCGGCAGGCGCATGGCGGCATCGACATCGACGGTCTGCGGGAAATTCTTCAGATATCCGGTCGACTTGGCGACGCGGATGATCCGATCCAGCGAGCGCCCGGTGACGCACAATTTGCGCCCGGTCTCCTCGGCGACCTGGGCCAGCGTCTGCAACCGGGCGGCGTTCGAGGCGAACGTCGTCACCACCACGCGCCCGCGCGCCCGCGCCACGCTCTTGGCCAGCCCCTCGCGCACGCTCGCCTCGCTGCCCGATGCTTCGGCGTTGAAGACGTTGGTCGAATCGCAGACGAGCACATCGATGCCCTCGGCGCCGATCTCCGCGAGTTCTTCGGGGGTGGACGGCTGCCCGATCACCGGCGTCGGGTCCAACTTCCAGTCGCCGGTGTGGAACACCTTGCCCGCCGGGGTGGCGATCACCAGCGCATTCGCCTCCGGGATCGAGTGCGACAACGGCACGACCTCGACCTCGAACGGGCCGACCTTGAAGCTCTTGCGGGCCTCGACCAGCCCGATCTTGACCCGATCCTCGATCCGCTCCTCTTCCAGCTTGCCGCGCACCAGCCCGGCCGTGAACGGCGTGGCATAGATCGGCACGCCCAGATCCTCGGCGAGGTACGGCAGCGCGCCGATATGATCCTCATGCCCGTGGGTCAGCACGATCCCGACCAGATCATCGATCCGCTCCTCGATGAAGCGCAGATCGGGCAGGATCACATCGATCCCCGGATAATGCGCATCGGCGAACGTGACGCCGCAATCGACCATCAACCATTTGCCGGCATGGCCATACAGCGTGACGTTCATGCCGATCTCGCCCGAGCCGCCAAGGGCGCAGAAGAGCAATTCGTTATTCTTCGGTGTCATTCCATTCCTTCGTGCGCCGGCACCGCGGCCCGGCCGCAACGCTGCGACGGGCATGGGAAAACGGAAGAGCGCGCCGGCGTGGCGTTCATCCGTCGATATGGGCGCGCTCGTACATGATCGCCAGTCCCTGGATGGTCAGGTCCGGCTCGATCACGTCGAACACGTTGGTATGTTGCTCGAACAAGGTGGCGAGGCCGCCGGTGGCGATCACCTTCACCGGGCGCGCGATCTCGCGCTTCATGCGCGCGACCAGCCCCTCGATCATGGCGATATAGCCCCAGTAGATGCCGATGTTCATCTGGTCGACCGTGTTGCGGCCGATCACGCTGTCGGTGGCCGGCGCCTCGATCGCGATGCGCGGCAGCTTGGCGGCGGCCATCACCAAAGCATCGAGCGACAGGTTGATCCCCGGTGCGATGATCCCGCCCTTGTACGCCCCGTCGAAATCGGAGTGATCGAAGGTGGTGGCGGTGCCGAAATCGATCACGATCAGGTCGCCGGGGTGCAGCGCGTGCGCGGCGATCGTGTTGACCGCGCGATCGGCGCCCAGGCTACGCGGCTCGTCGACGTCGACCGACAACTGCCAGTCGATCGGCGCGCGGCCGGCGATCAGCGCATCGGTGCGGAAATATTTGCTTGCCAGTACCTCGAGATTGTGGAGCGCGCGCGGCACCACGGTGGAGATGATCACCGCGGCCACATCGTCGCGCGTGAACCCCTCCAGCGTCAGCAGCTGGCTCAGCCACACCGCATATTCGTCGGCGGTACGACGCGGATCGGTCGCGATCCGCCAGCGTGCGCGGATTTCGCGCGTGCCAGGCTCGACCAACGCGAAGACGATGTTGGTATTGCCGGCATCGACCGCGAGCAGCATCGCTTCACCCCGTTCAGACAAGGAACACGTCCCCGGCATGAACCACATGCCGCGCGCCGTCACGTCCGCTCAGCCGCAGCGCGCCGTCGGCATCCAGCCCCGCGAACGCTCCCTCGAGCACCGCGCCGTCCGGCAGCCGCACCGACAGGATGGTGCCGGTTGGGTGCGCGCGCGCGCTCCATTGTGCCGCGACCGGCGCGATCCCGCGCTCCCGCCACGTCGCCAGCCATGCGGTGAAACGATCCGCGAGCCGTTCCAGCAGCTCGGTCGCGTCGATCCGCGCATGGTGCGCATGAAGGCTGGTGGTCGCCCGCTCATCAAGCGCGGGATGATGCGCGACGTTCACGCCGATCCCCACCACGACATGGTCGCCGGCGCGCTCCAGCAGGATACCCGACAGCTTGGCATCGTCCAGCAGCAGATCGTTGGGCCATTTCAGCCGCAGCCCGCGCGGATCGGGCAGCAGCGCGCGGATCGTTTCCTCCAGCGCCACCGCCGCGACCAGCGCTAGCCCGGGCGCCGCGGGATCGTGCGGCGCGATCCGGACGATCGTGCTGGCATAGAGGTTGCCGGGCGGCGATCGCCACGCCCGCCCCTGCCGCCCGCGCCCGTCGGTCTGCTGCTCGGCGCGCAACCACACACCGTCCTCGATCACGCCATCGCGCGCGAGCGTCAGCAGGTCGGCGTTGGTCGACCCGGTTGCCGGCACCGTCAGGATGCGGGGCAGCGCCGCCGCCTCAGAAGAGGCTGGCGGCGGCGGCCAGCGTCCAGGCCGACAGTGCCGGGATCGCGAGATAGCCGAGCGGCGACACCAGCACCGCCGCGATCGCGATCAACCCACCTTCCAGTCGGTCGCCGGGGCCGAACGTGCCAGCCGGCTCGTCGAAGTACATCGTCTTCACGAGGCGCAGGTAGTAATAGGCGCCGATCACGCTGAACACGACGCCGACCACCGCCAACGGGAACAGCCCGGCCTGCACCGCGGCATAGAAGACCGCGAACTTCGCATAGAAGCCGAACAGCGGCGGGATACCGGCAAGCGAGAACATGAAGATCGCCAGCGCCGCCGCGAGCCCGGGGCGCGTCCGCGACAGCCCCGCCAGGCTGTCGATCGTCTCCAGGGGCTGACCATCGGCATCGCGCATCTGCAACACCACCAGGAAGCTGCCCAGCGTCATCGCCAGGTAGATCGTCATATAGGTCATCACCGAGGCGACGCCCTCCGGCGTGCCCGCCGCCAGACCGATCAGCGCGAAGCCGACGTTGTTGATCGACGAATAGGCCAGCAGCCGCTTGATGTTCCGCTGTCCGATCGCGGCGACCGCACCCAGCAGGATCGACGCCAGCGACGCGAAGATCACGATCTGCCGCCACTGCGCCTCGGCCGGTCCCATCGCCTCGATCGCCACACGCACGCCCAGCGCGATCGCGGCAACCTTCGGCGCGGACGCGAAGAACGCCGTCACCGGGGTCGGCGCGCCTTCATACACGTCGGGCGTCCACATGTGGAACGGCACCGCCGAGATCTTGAACGCCAGACCCGCGAACACGAACACCAGCCCGAACAGCAGGCCAAGCGAGCGCGCGTCACCCGTCAGCGGCGTCGCGGCGAAGGCACCGGCAACCTCGTTGAACAGCGTCGACCCGGTGAAGCCATAGACCAGGCTGATCCCGTACAGCAGGATGCCGCTCGCGAGCGCACCGAGCACGAAATACTTCAGCCCTGCTTCCGCCGACCGCGTGTCCTGCCGCATGAAGCTGGCCAGCACATACGCCGCGAGGCTCTGCAACTCGAGTCCGACGTAGAGCGTCAGCAGGTCGCCCGCCGACACCATCATTCCCATGCCGCAGGCCGACAGCAGGATCAGCACCGGATATTCCGGGCGCAGGTCCGCACCGGCGGTGCGCTTGAAGAAATCGGGCGCGAGCAGGATCGCCACCGCCGACGCGATATAGATCAGCACCTTGGCGAAGCCGGCGAACGCATCCGCGCGGTACAGGCCGTAGAAGGCATCGCCACCGCCGGACGCCGGCCCGGTCAGCGCGATCAGCGCCCCCGCCAGCACGGCGACGGCGGCCCAGGATACCGCTTTGGTCGACGCCGGGCCGCCCCAGGCGGCAACCAGCATCAGCGCGATCGCACCGACCGCGAGCACCAGCTCGGGCAGCGTCATCGCCAGATTGGCGGCGTAATCCATCAGTGCGCGCTCCCATGCGCGGGGGTTTCGGCATGGGCGGCCGGGACGATCCCGGTTCCCCCATTGCCCTTTCCGGGTGTCGGCTGCGAGTCACCCGCCGGCTTCGCGCGATCGAGGCGTGCCAGCAGGATCTGCGTGTCCTTGCGCATCGGCGCCAGGAAGCTCTCCGGATAGACGCCCATCCACAGCACGGCGGCGGCGATCGGCACCAGCAGCCACAGTTCGCGCGGGGTCAGATCGGACATGGCGCGCACGTCCTCCGACTTGATCTCACCGAACACGACGCGGCGGTACAGGTACAGCATATAGGCCGCGCCCAGGATGATGCCGGTCGTGCAGAGCAGCGCGGTCGTCGTCGACACCTGATAGGTGCCCATCAGGCTCAGCAATTCGCCGACGAAGTTGCTCGTCCCCGGCAGACCGATCGACGCCATCGTGAACAGCAGGAACAACAGCGCGTAGCGCGGCATGTTGATCGCCAGCCCGCCGTAGCGGCTGATCTCACGCGTATGCAGCCGGTCGTAGATCACGCCCACGCACAGGAACAGCGCGCCCGACACCAGGCCGTGGCCCAGCATCACCATCATCGCGCCCTCGATCCCCTGCGCGTTGAAGGCGAACAGCCCGATCGTCACGATCGCCATGTGCGCGACCGACGAATAGGCGATCAGCTTCTTCATGTCCGACTGCACCAGCGCGACGAGGCTGGTGTAGATCACCGCCACCGCCGACAGCCCGAACATCAGCCACACGAGGCTCGCCGAGGCTTCGGGGAACATCGGCAGGCTGAAGCGCAGGAAGCCATAGCCGCCCAGCTTCAGCAGCACGCCCGCCAGGATTACCGATCCCGCGGTCGGCGCCTGCACGTGCGCATCGGGCAGCCAGGTGTGGACCGGCCACATCGGCATCTTGACCGCAAACGACGCGAAGAACGCCAGCCAGAGCCACGTCTGCACCTGCGGCGGGAAGTCGTAGTTCAGCAGTACCGGGATGCTGGTCGTGTTGGCCGTGATGCTCATGTAGAGCATCGCGATGAACATCAGCAGCGAGCCCAGCAGCGTGTACAGGAAGAACTTGTACGACGCGTAGATGCGGTTCACCCCGCCCCAGATGCCGATGATCAGGAACATCGGGATCAGGCCGGCTTCGAAGAAGATGTAGAACAGGAACAGGTCCTGCGCCGCGAAGGTGCCGATCATCAGCACCTCGGTGAACAGGAACGCCGCCATATATTCGGGCACGCGCTTTTCGATCGCCTGCCAGCTCGCCCCGATGCAGATCGGCATCAGGAACACCGACAGCACGATCAGCAACAGAGCATAACCGTCGATGCCCAGCGCCCAGCCGAAGCGACCGAACAATGGGGCATATTCGACGAACTGCCACTGCGCGCCACCGATATCGAACGACATCCACAGCATGACGCCCAGCGCGAGGTCGATCAGCGTCGCCGCCAGCGCGGTGACGCGCGCGGCCGGCGCGGAGAGGAACAGGCAGGCGATGGCGGCAACCGCGGGGACCGCCAGCATCAGCGAAAGGATCGGGAACGACATCTTCCTTCTCCCCCGCTCAGCCCGCGATCGCCCAGGTGATCGCGGCGGTGAGCCCGATCAGCATGACAAAAGCATAAGTATAGACATATCCGGTCTGGAGACGCACCGCGACGCGGCTACCCACCTGCACCAGCCACGCCGAGCCGTTCGGCCCGAAGCGGTCGATCGTCCCCTCGTCGCCGCGGCGCCACAGCAGGCGGCCGATCGCGAACGCCGGGCGGACGAACAGGAAGTGGTAGAGCTGGTCGAAATACCATTTGTTGAGCAGGAAGCGGTACAGCGGCTGGAACGTGTCCGCGAACTTCGCGGGCGTCGACGGCGAGCGCAGATACGCCAGATAGGCGATCAACAACCCGGTCAGCATCACGACCGTTGCCGACAGCTTCACGAACAGCGGCACCTCGTGCATCTCGTGCATCAGGTGCTCGTTGAAGAACAACGCGCCCTTCCAGAAGCCGCCCGCCGTCTCCGGATCGATGAACCAGTGATGGAACGTGAATCCGGCCGCGACCGCGCCGATCGACAGCACGATCAGCGGGATCAGCATCACGAGCGGGCTTTCATGCGGGTGATAGCCGCCCGTGCCCTTGGGAATTTCGTTGAACCCGCGCTCCTCGACGTGCGGCGCGTACCCCGCATCCTCCGCCGCCGGGGCGGGGTGATGCGCATCGTCATGACCGTGCGCGTCGGCTGCATGCGCAGAGGCACCGTCGTGACCATGGGCATGGTCGTGATCGTGCGCGTCATGGCCGTTCGCATCGTGCAGCGCGTGCTGGATATGCTCCGACGCCGCCCAGCGCGGCTCGCCCCAGAAGGTCAGGAACATCAGCCGCCACGAATAGAAGCTCGTCAGCAGCGCGGCGAAAACGCCCACCATCGACGCGACCGGCGAACCGGCGGCCCAGGCGACTTCGATGATCGCATCCTTCGAGTGGTAGCCCGCGAACCCACCGATGCCGTAGATGCCGACGCCGGTGATCGCCAGCGTACCCAGCAGCATCCCCCAGAAGGTCACCGGGATCGCCTTCCGCAATCCACCGTAGAACCGCATGTCCTGCTCGTGGTGCATCGCATGGATGACCGAGCCGGCACCGAGGAACAGCAGCGCCTTGAAGAAGGCGTGGGTGAACAGGTGAAACATCGCGGCGCCATACGCGCCCACGCCGGCGGCGAAGAACATATAGCCGAGCTGCGAACAGGTCGAATAGGCGATCACGCGCTTGATGTCGGTCTGCGTCGTCCCGATCGTCGCCGCGAACAGACAGGTCGCGGCGCCGATGAAGGTGACGAAGTGCATCGCGGTCGGCGACATTTCGAACATCGGCGACAGGCGGCACACCATGAACACACCCGCGGTGACCATCGTCGCGGCATGGATCAGCGCCGACACCGGGGTCGGGCCTTCCATCGCGTCGGGCAGCCACGTGTGCAATCCGAGCTGTGCCGACTTGCCCATCGCGCCGACGAACAGCAGCAGGCACAGCACCGTCATCGTGTCGGCACGGAACCACAGGAAGCCGATCGTCGACCCCGCCATCGACGGCGCGGCGGAGAGGATCGCCGGGATCGATACAGTGTTGAACACCAGATACGTGCCGAAGATGCCGAGCATGAAGCCCAGGTCGCCGACGCGGTTGACGACGAACGCCTTGATCGCGGCGGCGTTGGCGCTGGGCTTGCGGAACCAGAACCCGATCAGCAGATAGCTGGCGAGGCCGACGCCTTCCCAGCCGAAGAACATCTGGATCAGATTGTCCGCGGTGACCAGCATCAGCATCGCGAAGGTGAACAGCGAGAGATACGCGAAGAAGCGCGGCTGGTCCGGCTCCTCGCTCATATAGCCCCAGCTATAGAGGTGGACGAGCGCCGAGACGCTGGTGATCACCACCAGCATCACCGCCGTCAGTGCGTCGACGCGCAGCGCCCAGGACACGTCGAACGTGCCCGAGGTCATGAAATGCAGCACCGGGGTGACGGTCGCTTCGCTGGTACCGGCGAGGAAGCCGATGAACACCGGCCACGACAAGGCGCACGCCACGAACAGCGCCCCGGTCGTCACCACCTTGGGCAGCGTCGCGCCGAACGACTTGTTGGCGAAGCCGGCGACGATCGCCGCGAGAAGCGGCAGGAAGACGATGAAGAGGATCGAGTGCACCGGAATTTACCCCTTCATCCGGCTGGGATCGTCGACCGAGATCGAGCCGCGGCCACGGAAGAAGATCACGAGGATCGCCAGACCGATCGCCGCCTCGCCGGCGGCGACGGTCAGCACGAACATCGCGAAGACCTGGCCGACCAGATCGTTCAGCGCCGCCGAGAAGGCGACGAGGTTGATGTTCACCGCCAGCAGGATCAGCTCGATCGCCATCAGGATGACGATGATGTTCTTGCGGTTGAGGAAGATCCCCAGCACGCCCATCGTGAACAGCAGCGCCGCCACGACCAGATAGTGGATGAGGCCGACGCCCCCCGACATGGCCGCGTTCACAGCTGCACCCCCTGGCCGATTTCCGGTCGCACGTTGCGCGTCGCTTCCTGCGGACGGCGCGCATTCTGCCGCGCGATGTTCTGATAGCGCGCGCCCGAACGCTCACGGTGGGTTAGCACGATCGCGCCGATCATCGCGACCAGCAGCACCAGCCCCGCGCCCTCGAAGATGAACAGGTAGCGCGTGTAGAGCAGGTTGCCGATCTGGACGATGTTGGGGACGACATGATCGGTCGGCGCCGCACGGCGCGCGAGGTCGATCCCGCCCGCGCTCCATGCGCCGACGCCGATCAGGATCTCGGCGACCAGCGCGACCGCCAGCACCAGGCCGATGCCGAAATAGCGGACGAACCCGGCGCGCAGCTCCGCGAAGTCGATGTCGAGCATCATGACCACGAACAGGAACAGCACCGCGACCGCGCCGACATAGACGATGACCAGCAGCATCGCGATGAACTCGGCGCCGACGAGCACCATCAGGCCGGCGGCGTTGAAGAACGCCAGGATCAACCACAGCACCGAATGCACCGGGTTGCGCGACGAGATCGTCATCGCACCGGACACCAGCACCACGATCGCGAACAGATAGAAGGCGATGGCCTGGATCATAGCGCCTTCCCCGCGTCCGCACGCTCGCGGCGCGCGCTGATTAGAACCGTCAAAATCATGTCGACCCCTGAAGTCACGCGAGCGCCTAGCGGTACGGCGCGTCGGCGGCAAGGTTCGCGGCGATCGCGCGCTCCCACCGGTCGCCGTTGTCGAGCAGCTTGGCCTTGTCGTAGATCAGTTCCTCGCGCGTCTCGGTCGCGAAGTCGAGGTTCGGCCCCTCGACGATCGCATCGACCGGGCAGGCCTCCTGACACAGGCCGCAATAGATGCACTTGGTCATGTCGATGTCGTAGCGCGTCGTGCGGCGGCTGCCGTCGTCGCGCGGCTCGGCCTCAATCGTGATCGCCTGCGCCGGGCACACCGCCTCGCACAGCTTGCACGCGATGCAGCGCTCCTCGCCGTTGGGATAACGGCGCAGCGCATGCTCACCGCGGAAGCGCGGGCTCAGCGGGTTCTTTTCGTACGGATAGTTGATCGTCGCCTTCGGCTTGAAGAAATACTTCAGCGTCAGCGCATGCGCCTTCACGAACTCGTAGAGCGTGAACGCCTTGATCGTTTGAGTAAAGCTCATCTCAAATTCCCACGCGCATGAACATCAGCACGCCCGACACCAGGAACACCCAGAACAGCGACAGCGGCAGGAACACCTTCCAGCCCAGCCGCATCAGCTGGTCGTAGCGGTAGCGCGGCACCGTCGCCTTGATCCACGAGAACACGAAGAAGAAGAACAGGATCTTGGCGAACAGCCAGATGATCCCCGGCACGATGTACAGCGGCGCCCAATCGAATGGCGGCAGGTATCCGCCCCAGAACAACGTCGCGTTCAGCGTGCACATCAGCAGCACGTTGGCATATTCGCCCAGCCAGTAGAGCGCGAACGCCATCGACGAATATTCGGTCTGGTAGCCAGCGACCAGCTCGCTCTCCGCCTCGGTCAGGTCGAACGGCGCGCGCTGCGTCTCGGCCAGCGACGAGATCAGGAACACCACGCTCATCGGAAACAGCAGCGGGTTGAACCCGAAGCCGTTGATGAAGCCGTACAGCCCCTTCTGCGCCTCGACGATCGTCGTCAGGTTGAACGACCCCGCCCACATCACGACCGAGATCAGTACGAAGCCGATCGCGACTTCATAGCTGACCATCTGCGCCGCGGCTCGGATCGCCGAGAAGAACGGATATTTGGAGTTCGACGACCAGCCCGCCAGGATGATGCCGTACACGCCCAGCGACGATGCCGCGAGCACGTAGAGCAGCCCGACGTTGATGTTCGCGAGCACCACGCCCGGCTGGAACGGCACCACCGCCCAGACGATCAGCGCGACCGTGAACGTGATGATCGGCGCCAGCAGGAACAGCCCGCGATTGGCGGCGGCCGGAACGATCGTTTCCTGGAGGAAGACCTTCAGCCCGTCCGCGAACGACTGCAGCAGCCCGAACGGACCGACGACATTCGGCCCGCGCCGCAGCGCCATCGCCGCCCAGATCTTGCGATCGGCATAGATGATCATCGCCACCGACAGCATCAGCGGCAGCGCGATCAGCAGGATGCCGATAATCGTCGCGAGGAACCACGCCCAGCCATAGGGAAGGCCGACGGTATGATTGAAGAAGTCGGTCACTCCGCCGCCTCCGCGAAGCTCTCGCCATGCACCAGTTCCGCCGAGCAGCGCTGCATCGTCGGCGACGCCCGGCAGATGGCGTTGGTGAGATAGAAGTCCTTGATCGGATAGCCGTCCAGCACGCCTTCGGCGGTCGTGCCGAGCGACGGCGCGCTCCACCCGAACGTCTTGAGCCCCAGCGTCGCCAGCTCCGGGCAATCCAGCGCCATCGCCGCGCGCAGCTCGTCGAGTGTGTCGAACGGCAACGTCCGGCCCATGCGCTCGCTCAGCGCGCGGAAGATCGTCCAGTCCTCACGCGCATCGCCCGGCGGGAACACCGCGCGCTCGCCGCGCTGCACGCGCCCTTCGAGGTTCACGAACGTCCCCGATTTCTCGGCATAGCTCGCACCCGGGAGGATCACGTCGGCGTGATGCGCGCCGCGGTCGCCATGGTGACCGACATAGACCTTGAAGCCGGTGAAGCGCGCATGATCGCACTCGTCGGCGCCGAGGAAGAACGTCAGCTTCGCGTCGTACAGCGCGAAAATACCGGCCTTCTGCGCATAGCCGAGCATCAGCCCACCCATCCGCGACGCCGCCATGTGGACGACGTTGAAGCCGTTCCAGCCCTGCTTGACCAGACCCAGCGTCTCGACCAGCCCGAGCGCCGCGCCATGCGCACCCTTCAGCGCCGCACCGCCGACGATCACCATCGGCTTGGCCGCCTTGCCGAACGCCTCGGACACGCGCTCAGGCAGATTGCCGAGCACCGACAGATCCGCACCCAGCCACTCGACCTTGTAGGTCAGCTCGGTCTCCGGCCCGATCGCGAAGACCTTGGCACCCTTCTTGATCGCCTTGCGGATCCGCGTGTTCACCAACGGCGCTTCCCAGCGCAAATTGGTGCCGACCAGCAGGATCGCGTCCGCCTCTTCGGTGCCCGCGATCGTGGTGTTGAAGTTGACCGCCGCCAGGCTGGACGTGTCATAGTCCATGCCGGTCTGCCGCCCTTCGAGCAGCGACGAGCCGAGCGAAGCCAGCAGCGCCTTGGCTGCGAACATCGTCTCGCAATCGACCAGATCGCCCGCGACCGCCGCGACCGAGCCGCCGTGATCCACGGCGGCGATCGCCGCGAATGCTTCATCCCACGTCACCGCGTGCAGCTTGCCGTCGCGGCGCACATACGGGCGGTCGAGCCGCTTGCGGACCAGCCCATCGACCGCGTGACGGGTCTTGTCGCTCGCCCACTCCTCGTTCACGTCGTCGTTGACGCGCGGCACCGCGCGCAGCACCTGCCGCCCACGGCTGTCGAGGCGGATGTTGGTGCCGACCGCGTCCATCACGTCGATCGTCAGCGTCTTGCGCAGCTCCCACGGGCGCGCCTCGAACGCATATGGCTTGCTGGTCAGCGCGCCGACCGGGCACAGGTCGACGACGTTGCCCGACAGTTCGGACGTGACCGCTTCCTCCAGATAGGAAGTGATCTGCATGTTCTCGCCGCGATAGATCGCGCCGATCTCCTCCACGCCCGCGACCTCCTCTGCAAACCGGATGCAGCGCGTGCACTGGATGCAGCGGGTCATGACCGTCTTGACGATCGGGCCCATGTACTTCTCGGTCACCGCGCGCTTGTTCTCGTCATAGCGCGAGTGGCCGCGGCCATAGGCGACCGACTGGTCCTGCAGATCGCACTCGCCGCCCTGATCGCAGATCGGGCAGTCGAGCGGATGGTTGATCAGCAGGAATTCCATGATGCCCTCGCGGGCATGCTTCACCATCGGCGTGTTGGTGAAGATCTCCTGATTCTCCGCCGCCGGCAGCGCGCAGCTCGCCTGCGGCTTGGGCGGCCCCGGCTTCACCTCGACCAGACACATCCGGCAATTGCCGGCGATCGACAGCCGTTCGTGATAGCAGAAGCGCGGGATCTCCTTGCCGGCCAGTTCGCAGGCCTGCAGCACGGTGGCGCCCTGCGGCACCTCGATCTCGACTCCGTCGACTTTGACCTTGGGCATTATTCGGCAGCTTCCTGCATCGGGGCGACGTTGCCGCCACGCTCGTTGATGCGGCGTTCCAGCTCGGGGCGGAAATGGCGGATCAGCCCCTGGATCGGCCAGGCGGCCGCGTCGCCCAGCGCGCAGATCGAATGACCCTCGACCTGCTTGGTGACCTGCTGGAGCATGTCGATCTCGCCGATGTCCGCGTCGCCGGTGCGCAGCCGTTCCATCACGCGCCACATCCAGCCGGTGCCTTCGCGGCACGGCGTGCACTGGCCGCAGCTCTCGTGCTTGTAGAAGTACGACAGGCGGGCGATCGCGCGGACCACGTCAGTCGACTTGTCCATCACGATGACGGCGGCGGTGCCGAGGCCCGAGCCGACCGCCTTCAACCCGTCGAAGTCCATCGGCGCGTCGATGATGTCCTTGGCCGGCACCAGCGGCACCGACGAACCACCCGGGATCACAGCGAGCAGATTGTCCCAGCCGCCGCGGATGCCGCCGCAATGCTTCTCGATCAGCTCGCGGAACGGGATGCTCATCGCCTCCTCGACCACGCACGGCGTGTTCACATGCCCGCTGATCTGGAACAGCTTGGTGCCCTTGTTGTTCTCCGCGCCGAAACTGGAGAACCACGCCGCACCGCGCCGCAGGATCGTCGGCGCCACCGCGATCGACTCGACGTTGTTGACGGTCGTCGGGCAGCCATAGAGCCCCGCCCCCGCCGGGAACGGCGGCTTCAGGCGCGGCTGCCCCTTCTTGCCCTCGAGGCTTTCGAGCATCGCGGTCTCTTCGCCGCAGATATACGCGCCCGCACCCCGGTGGACGAAGACGTCGAAGTCATAGCCCGAACCACAGGCGTTCTTGCCGACCAGCCCCTTGTCGTACGCCTCGGCAACCGCCGCGAACAGCACCTCGGCCTCGCGGATATATTCGCCGCGAATGTAGATATATGCGGCCCGCGCGCGCATCGCGAAGCCCGCGACCAGCGCACCCTCGATCAGCTTGTGCGGATCGTGGCGGATGATCTCGCGGTCCTTGCACGACCCCGGCTCGGATTCGTCGGCGTTGATGACCAGGAAGTTCGGGCGATCCGGCTTCGGCTCCTTGGGCATGAAGGACCATTTGGTGCCGGTCGGGAACCCCGCCCCGCCGCGCCCGCGCAGACCCGACGCCTTGATGGTGTCGATGATCTTGTCCTGGCCCAGCTCCAGCAGCGCCTTGGTATTGTCCCAATCGCCACGCGCCATCGCCGCATCCAGCCGCCACGACTGATAGCCGTAGAGGTTGGTGAAGATGCGGTCCTTATCGAGCAGGCTCATGCGCCCACCTCCCGAACTTCGCCCTGCGCGGTGACATTCCATTCGCCGCGATAATCGTGGTTTTCCGTGACCATCGCCGTCAGCGAGGTCGGCCCGCCCTTCGGCTCGACCGTGTGGCGACCCGGCTCCTGCGTCCCCGGCTTGGGCGTGCCGCCGTTCGCCAGCGTCTCCAGGATCGCGATCGTGCGATCGTAGTCGAGATCCTCGTAATTGTCGTCGTTGATCTGCACCATCGGCGCCGACGAGCAATTGCCCATGCACTCGACCTCGGTCAGCGTGAACAGGCCGTCGGGGGTCGTCTTGCCCTTGATGAGGCCCTTGTTCTTGCACGCCGCCAGCACGTCGTCCGACCCGCGCAACATGCACGGCGTCGTGCCGCACACCTGCACGTGGAAGCGACCGACCGGCGCGAGGTTGAACATCGTGTAGAAGGTCGCGACCTCGTACACGCGCATGTACGGCACGCCGATCTCGCGCGCGACGAACTCGATCACCGGCACCGGCAACCACCCTTGCGTCTGCGTCTCGGCGCCAACCTGGCGCTGCGCCAGGTCGAGCAGCGGGATCGACGCGGATTGCTCGCGCCCGGCGGGGTAGCGCGACAGGATCGCGTCGCGCTTCGCTTTGCTGTCGTCGTTCCACTGGAACGCGCCCCAGCGTGCGCGAACCTCGGCCTCGTTGGGAATGGCGGGTGCGTCGGCCATCAGCGGATGAACTCCACGCGCGACACCTTGTCGCCTTCGAAAGAATAGATCGACATGACCTCGAACTTCTCACCATCGGCCGCGCGCGCGACCTTTTCGTGCAGCAGCACCGTCTCGCCCAATTCCAGCGCCGACAGGATCTCGGCCCGGTTCTCGGGATATTGCGCGAACATCGCCTTCAGCCCCGATCGCACGCCCTCGCGCCCGTCGCGCAGCACCGCCCCGCGATACGTCGCCTCGCACGCATCGTCGGTCATCGCCGCCACATAGGCGTCGGCGTCCTGCGCGTTATAGTGCGCGATCATCTCGCGCGCGATGGCGACGCGATCGACACTCACCGGTCGCACTCGCCGAACACGATGTCCATCGCGCCCAGAATGGCGGTGGTGTCGGCCAGCATGTGCCCGCGGCTCATGAAGTCCATCGCCTGGAGGTGGCTGAACGCAGTCGGACGGATCTTGCAGCGATACGGCTTGTTGCTGCCGTCGCTGACCAGATACACGCCGAACTCGCCCTTGGGGCTTTCGGTCGCGACATACACTTCGCCCGCGGGAACGTGATAGCCCTCAGTATACAGCTTGAAGTGATGGATCAGCGCCTCCATCGAGCGCTTCATCTCCGCGCGCTTCGGCGGCACCACCTTGCGGTCCAGCGACGCGATCGGACCCTCGGGCATCTCGGCAAGGCACTGCTTCATGATCCGTGCCGATTGGCGGACCTCCTCGACGCGCACCATGAACCGGTCGTAGCAATCGCCGCGCGTGCCGACCGGGATGTCGAAGTCCATCTTGGCGTACACGTCATAGGGCTGCGACTTGCGCAGATCCCACGGAATGCCCGCCGCGCGGATCATCGGCCCGGAGAAGCCCCAGGCGATCGCATCCTCACGGCTGACGGTCGCGATATCGACGTTGCGCTGCTTGAAGATGCGATTGTCGGCGACCAGGCTGATCGCATCCTCGAACAGTCGCGGCAACCGCGTGTCGAGCCAGTCCGCGATGTCGGTCAGCAGCTTCAGCGGCACGTCCTGGTGCACCCCGCCCGGGCGGAAGTAATTGTGGTGCATCCGCGCGCCGGTCGCGCGCTCCAGGAAGCCGTAGCAATCCTCGCGAATCTCGAACAGCCACAGGTTCGGCGTCATCGCGCCGACGTCCATGACATGCGACCCGAGGTTCAGCATGTGGTTCGAGATGCGCGTCAGCTCGGCGAAGAACACGCGGAGATACTGCGCGCGGATCGGCACCTCGAGATCGAGCAGCTTCTCGATCGCCAGCACGAAGCTGTGCTCCATGCACGCCGGCGAACAATAATCGAGGCGGTCGAAATACGGGATCGCCTGGGCGTAGGTCTTGTATTCGATCAGCTTCTCGGTGCCGCGATGCAGCAGCCCGACATGCGGATCGATCCGCTCGACGATTTCGCCGTCCAGCTCCATGACCAGGCGCAACACGCCGTGCGCCGCCGGGTGCTGCGGGCCGAAGTTGATGGTGTAATTCTGGATCGCGACATCGCCCTCGGTGGGGTGCGACGCGTCGGTGGCGTGGACCAGCTTCTCGATCGCGGGATCGATCGAATGGTCGACCGCCTGATCCTTCTCGACATAGGTGTCGGTCATTGGTTCTGCCCTCCGCCCTTCGACGGCACGACATCGGGGTCGGCCGGCTTCGGTTCGGCATCGGATTCGGCGCGCCCGGCCCCGGTCTGCGCGGTGCTGGTCGCGTCCTTCTTGGCATAAGGCGCGCTCGGCGCCTCGGGTGCCTGCTTCGGCGCGGCGGACGTGTCCGCCTTCTGCACCTGCGTGGCGGTCACCGGCGACGGCGCCCCCTTGGCCTCCGGCAGCTTCGCCTTCTCGTCACCCGGCAGCACGTATTCGGCGCCTTCCCACGGGCTGGTGAAGTCGAAGGTCCGAAAATCCTGCGCCAGCTTCACCGGCTCGTACACGACGCGCTTCTGCTCCTCGGAGTAGCGCAGCTCGACATAGCCGGTCAGCGGGAAATCCTTGCGGAACGGATGCCCGCGGAAGCCGTAATCGGTCAGGATGCGGCGCAGGTCGCGGTTCCCCGCGAACAACACACCGAACATGTCATAGACCTCGCGCTCCAGCCAGCCGGCGACCGGCCACAACCCGGTGACCGACGGCACGGGCGTGTCCTCCGTCGCGCCGACATGGACGTGCAGGCGATGATTGCGCGTCAGCGACAGCAGGCAATACACGACCTCGAACCGCTCCGGGCGATCCGGATAGTCGACGCCGGCGATCTCCATCAGCTGCTGATATTCCAGCCCCGGCGTGTCGCGCAGCGCCGTCAACGCCGCGACCAAGCCGTCGCGCGTGACATGCAACTGCACTTCGCCCGCGACCTCGATCGCGTCGAGCAACGCGCCGCCGATCGCGGCGCGCGCCGATTCGATCGTCGCGTCGTTCAGGTTCGCCGCAAAGGCGGGTGCGGGCGCCTTCACCGTTCGATGCTCCCGGCACGGCGGATCTTCCGCTGCAACTGCATCACGCCGTACAGCAATGCCTCCGCGGTCGGCGGGCAGCCCGGGACATAGATGTCGACCGGCACCACGCGGTCGCATCCACGCACCACGCTGTAGCTATAGTGATAATAGCCACCGCCGTTGGCGCACGACCCCATCGAGATCACGTACTTCGGCTCCGACATCTGGTCGTACACACGGCGCAGCGCCGGGGCCATCTTGTTGCACAGCGTGCCCGCGACGATCATCACGTCCGACTGGCGCGGCGAGGCGCGCGGCGCAGCGCCGAAGCGCTCCATGTCGTAGCGCGGCATGTTGACGTGGATCATCTCGACCGCGCAACACGCCAGACCGAACGTCATCCACCAGAGCGAGCCGGTGCGCGCCCACTGGAACAGCTCCTCGGTCGAGGTGACGAGGAAGCCCTTGTCGTTCAGCTCGCCGTTCAGCCCATCGAAGAATCCCTGGTCGGGCGCAATCGCGCCGCGCGCCGATTCCGGGGTGTGGATGAGGCCGTTGGCCCCGATTGGCGCTTCTACTCCCACTCCAGCGCTCCCTTCTTCCATGCATAGACGAGGCCGAGCGCGAGTTCGGCGATAAAGATCATCATCGAGATCCACGCGGTCCAGCCGAGCGAGAACACGCTGACCGCCCACGGATAGAGGAACGCCGCCTCCAGATCGAAGATGATGAACAGGATGGCGACCAGATAGAATCGCACGTCGAACTGCGCACGGCTGTCCTCGAACGCAGGGAAGCCGCACTCATATTCGGCCAGTTTCTCTGGCGTGGGTTTCGCCGCGCCGGTCAGCTTGGCGACCGCCATCGGCAGGAACACGAACGCGCTCGACAGAGCGAGCGCCACCCCCAGGAACAGGAGGATCGGTAGGTATTGCGACAGATCGACCACTATGTCTCTCTCGCCTCTCTCGCAGGTGCGAACGGAACCGGCACGCTCTAGACCCACGCCCCCGGAGGGGCAAGGCCGCGAGGCAGTGAGAATGAATCGCAACCGTTTACCACGCGCTGCTGCGTGGTCGACGGCCCTGCCATTCCTCGATCCGGCGCCGGGTAGCGGTGGAGGTGGTGGCCGGCAGCGCGTCGAGCGCGTGGAAGCCCGCCTCCTCGATCTCACGTCCGTCGGCGCGCGGCACATCGTCGGTGGTCCCCGCGAAAAGGAACACCGTGTCGCGCCTTCCCTCCGCCCGCGCCTCATATCGGGCGATCGGCACCACGTCGCGCAGCGTGCAGCCGGTTTCTTCCTCGACCTCGCGTTGCGCCGCGCAGGCCGGCGTCTCGCCGCGCGCGATCCCGCCGCCGGGCAGCATGAACAGGTCGCTGCGCCCGTAGCGATGGCGGACCAGCAACACCCGCCCCTCCACGTCGAACGCCAGCACCTTCACCCCGCGCGTGCGCCACCGCAGCAGCGCCAACAATCGACGGCGGACTTTATAGGCGAGCGCGATCGGCAAATTGGGCATGCGCGAACTATAGCGAAGGACGGCGGCCGCATCAGCGGGCTTGCGCGGCGACGCGACAGCCGCGAAAGCGCGGCGTCGCCGAAGGGAAACGCACCATGTCCGTCATGTCCGACCGCTGGATCCGCGAGCGCGCGCTCGCCGACGGGATGATCGAGCCGTTCGTCGAATCGCAGCGGCGCGACGGGTGCATCAGCTACGGGCTGTCGAGCTACGGCTATGACGCGCGGGTGGCCGACGAATTCAAGATCTTCACCAACGTCGACAATGCTCTGGTCGATCCGAAGGATTTCGCCGCGAACAGCTTCGTCGATCGCAAGACCGACGTGTGCATCATCCCGCCCAACAGCTTCGCGCTGGCGCGGACGGTGGAATATTTCCGGGTGCCACGCGACGTGCTGGTGATCTGCCTCGGCAAGTCGACCTATGCGCGCTGCGGGATCATCGTCAACGTCACCCCGCTGGAACCCGGGTGGGAGGGGCACGTGACGCTCGAATTCTCGAACACCACCCCGCTTCCGGCCAAGATCTATGCCAATGAGGGGGCGTGCCAGTTCCTGTTCCTGCAAGGGAACGAGCCGTGCGAGACGAGCTATGCCGACCGCGCGGGCAAATATATGGGACAGCGCGGCGTCACCCTGCCCCGGCTGTAGAGATCCGGCATGGGCGCTCATTCGCCGTTGGCAACGCGCCGAGCATTAGGCCGCCACCAAGCTCGCTCACCACGCGACGCACCTGATAGTCAGGCCGCGAACCTTGGTCGATCTATCGTGCCCTACGCGCCACAGTGTGTTGCACGCAGGGCACGTCGTCACGTCAGCGCGTGGCCATCGTCGTCGTCAGGCGCGAAAGACCCTTGTGCGCGAGGTCGTGCGAGGAGGCGACGCTGCCGTCGGCCAGATCCATCGCCACGGCGTCGCGGTCCAGCACCTCGCCATAGAGCGCGCGCGCCTGCACGTCGCGCCCGGTGCGCGCGTAGATCGCGGCGAGATTGAGCATCAATTCAGGTCGATCCGGGAAGATCGCGCGCTCCGCGTCGATCGTCCGCTCCGCCTGCGTCAGGCTGCCCGCGGCGATCGCCTGATAGCCGACGCGATCCTTGGCGATCGCCGGCGTCGCCAATACCGCCACCAGTGCCATGGTCGGGATCATCAGCTTGCTGCGCATATCATCCTCCTCATCCTGCAACGCGACCAACGTCCGCGTTACGCTTTTGTGACATGAAGGTGTCACTTATTTGACAAGGGCGCAAGCGATTGGCGGAGGCAACACCAACAAAAAGGGCGGCCCCGCAGGACCGCCCGTTTCGCCATGGTGCCTGATCGCCGGAGCGATCAGAACTCCTTGTAATATTGCTCGTTACCGACGAAGCCGAGCTTGGTCACGTTCGACCGCTTGATGTCGGCGAGCGTCTGGTCGACCACGTCGTAGCGGGTCGCCGGGTCCGGCTGGAACTGCAGCTCCGGCTCGGGGCTCATCGCCGCCGACTGGTCGAGATACTGGCGCAGCACGGTCGAATTGACCGGGGTGCCGTTCCAGGTGATCCCGCCCGCCGCATCGATCGCGATCTTGTTCTTGATCGGATCGACCGGCGGCTTCTGCGCCTTGGGGTCGTTGACCGGCAGGTCGACCTTGACCGCGTGGGTCGGCACCGGAAGGGTGATGATGAACATGATGAGGAGCACGAGCATGACGTCGATCAACGGCGTCGTGTTCATGTCCATCATCGGCTCGCCGTCATCGCGGCCTGCACTCATTGCCATGTCAGCTACTCCTCGCTCAGGCGCCGCCGCCCTTGGGCTGCGAAATGAACCCGACCTTGGCGAAGCCGGCCATCTGCATGTTGTAGATCGTCCCCGCCACACACTTCCACGGCGTGTTGATGTCCGCACGGATGTGCGCTTCGGGCAGTTCGAGATCCGGGTTGCCCGGGCCGCCCTGACGATCGATCTCGGTCTTCAGCTTGGCGACCGCGCGATCCAGCAGCTCCTGGTGGGTCACCGGGGTGACGCCCCAATAGACCTGGCAGGCGCCGTCGTTGCCGGTGACCGACAGCGACACGTTCTCGGGCTTGGTCGTGGTCGGGTCGAAGACGACGCTGGGCAGCTTGATGCCCTTGACCGTCTGGATGGCGACCGGAACCGCGATCAGGAAGATGATGAGGAGAACCAGCATGACGTCCACGAGTGGCGTCGTGTTGATGTCCGACATCGGTTTTTCAGCGGAGTCCCCGCCAACGCTCATCGCCATGGATCAGGCTTTCCTATTCCTTCGTTCCGTCGCGCTGCCCCCCGGTCGGAAGGCGGCGCGGCGGGAGGTGGTCGGCGGGGCCGCCGCAGCGACGGCCCCGCATCCACCATCGTTACGGGCGGGTCTGCACGCCACCGGCCTGGCCGGCGGTCGTGGTTGCCGCGGCCGGCTTCACCGGTGCCTTCGCGGTGGTGGTCGTCGAGCCGATCGACGGGCGAACCGCGCCGTTCGAGGCCAGGAAGCCCAGCACGTCGTTCGAGAAGGCCGACAGGTCTTCCGCGATCGACTTGTTGCGACGCTGCAGCCAGTTGTAGGCCAGCACCGCCGGAACCGCGACGACCAGGCCGAGCGCGGTCATGATGAGCGCCTCACCGACCGGACCCGCGACCTTGTCGATCGAGGGATCGCCCGACGCGCCGATCTTGATCAGCGCGCGGTAGATGCCGACCACGGTGCCGAACAGACCGATGAACGGCGAGGTCGCGCCCACGGTCGCCAGGAACGCCAGGCCACCGCCCAGCTTCGAGTTGATCGCGGCTTCCGAACGCGCCAGCGAGCCGTGCAGCCAGTCATGCGCTTCGACCGGATCGGTCAGCTTCGAGTGCTGCTCCTGCGCCGCCAGGCCGTCGTCGACCAGCTGCTTGTAGGCCGAGTTCTTCTCGAGCTTGGCCGAGCCTTCGCGCAGCGAGTTGCTGCTCCAGAACTGCGAGCGCACGCGCTTCGCCTGGTTGATGATCTTCTGCTGCTCGAACAGCTTCGAGAACAGGATGTAGAAGGACACAACCGACATCACCACGAGGATGGTGAACACCGACTGCGAGATGATGCCGCCTTCCTTCAGCGCCTGCTGCAGGCCGAACTGGTTCTCGGCTGCCGCGGTCCCACCCGCGGCGAGGATGTTGATGATCATTCGGTTTCTTCCTTAAGCCAGATAAGTTGTCGGCCGGCGATGTTGGTCCGCGCGGCCAGGGTCACGCGGATCAATTCTGTGGCAGCACCCACCGCACGGGCAGCGTGTAGCTGGACGCGATCGGATTGCCCGCTGCGTCCTGCGCCGGCGAGAACCGCACGCGGCTCTTGGCGATGCGGCAGGTCGCCTGGTCGAGCGCCGAGGAATTGCTCGACGTGGTGACCACGCAATCGGTGACGCGCCCGTCGGTGCCCACGGTCAGTTTCGCGACGACACGCCCCTGTTCCTCGGCGCGTATCGCCGAAGGAGGATAGTTGTCGGCACCGAAGAACTGGCCCGGGTTACCCTTCAGACCGGCAGCCTTGCTGACCGCGGGCGGAGCCGGCGGGGCAGGCGGCGCGGGCGGAGCGGGCGGCGCGATCATCGGCGTCGGCACATAGACCGGCGGCGGGGTCGGCACCGTCGCGACCGTGACGGGCGGCGGGTTCGGATTCTGCACGATCGGCGGCGGCGACACCACCGGCGGCGGCGTCATCGGCGTGTCGGGCGGCGGGGGCGGCGGCTCCTCCGGCGGCGGGGGCGGTGGCTCCTCGACGTCGAACGTGTTCAGCTTCTCGACCTGCTTCTTGACGAAATTCGTCGCGAGGCCGGTTATGAAGGCATAGCCGAGGGCAACGTGAATCAGCGCGACGATCACCAGCGCGCCGACCTTGCCTCCGCTCATCTTCTGGTCAGAATAGGCCATTCAGCAACGAAACTCCCTCATCCTGCGGCCCGTGGCGTGGCCGGATCGCGACCCGGCCGGGTTGTTAACCTTTCCGTAGCGCCCAATAGGCTACCTACAGACACACAAGTCCTATCGCGCGCCTTTTGGGAGCGCAAACGCTTTGTCGGACGCAACAAACGTACAACCGGACTGCGACGCTTTTATTTCTGTATCGTTTGCGCGTGCGCGTCTATCCCATGGATCATGACAACGCGTATTTTTTTCCTGTTGCCGGCATTGGCGCTGGTAAGCGCTACCGTCCTTCCCGCGCCGCTGGCGGCGCAGGAAGCCCCCGCCTCCGCCGCCACCCCGCCGACGCTCGGCTATGCGGATCTGGCCGATCTGGTCGCGGCCAGCCCGCTGGTGATCGACGCGACGATTCGCTCGGCGGCGCGAATCAAGGGCGCGGAGGCCGCCGGAGTCGCGGCGGGCAAGACGCGCTTCTACGTGGAGGCCGATGTCGGCTCGCTCGTGCGCGGCGCCAGCGCGATTCCCGCGCGCGTGGGCTGGGTGGTGGACGTACCGCCCGACTGGCGGGGGCGGGTGCCGTCGCTCAAGAAGCGCCGCGTCCTGGCCTTCGCGCGTCCCGTAGCGGGACAGCCGGGTCAGGTTCAGTTGGTCCAGCCCGGCGCGCAACATGACTGGAGCGCCGCGCTGGAGCAGCGGGTGCGCGCGATCGCCTCCGAATTCGCCGCGCCGGATGCGCCGCCGGTCGTCACCGGGGTGCGCAGCGCCTTCCATGTCCCCGGCGCGCTGCCGGGCGAGGGCGAGACGCAGATCTTCCTCAACACGCGCGACAATCGCCCCGCCGCGCTGTCGGTGCTGCGCCGCCCCGGCGAGCAGCCGCGCTGGTCGATCGCGCTCAGCGAGATCGTCGACGATTCGGCGCCCACGCCGCGCCGCGACACGCTGCTATGGTATCGGCTGGCCTGCGCGCTTCCCGCGACGCTGCCCGAGGCGAGCACCGCCGCGCTCTCCCCCGACGACGCGGAACAGGCGCGCGCCGATTATGGCTTCGTGATCGAAAAGCTCGGGCCGTGCCGCGGAGCGCCCCCGGTCGCTGCATCCACCCCGGCGCCGCCCATGGTCAGCGGCGGTGGCGGACCAATGTGATGCCGATCGATTCGCCGGCCTCGGCGATCGCCAGCTTGACGATCTTCACCTTCACGCGCCGGACGCGCACGTCCTGGAGGAACAAGGTCTCGGCGATGTGATCGGCGACCGCCTCGATCAGCGTGAAGTGCCCGGCGGTCGACAAAGCGTCGGTCGCGGCATGCTTCAGGTCGAGATAGTTCTTCGACGCCGACAACGGGGTGTCGGGTGCGAATCGCTCAGGTGCGTCGAGCAACACGGTGAGCGCGATGCGCAGCGGCTGCGGCAGGTGCGTCTCCTCGGAGTAGATGCCGGTCAGCACCTGCACCTCCAGGTCGTGCACCTCGAGTTCGAGCGTGTCGGGGGCCATGCTCATGCCGCCGCACTCGGGCGGGCGCCCATCGCGTCGTACCACCGGCGCAGGTTGGCGGCGTCCTCCCAGACCGTCAGCTTGGCGGCGCGCGCGAAGTCTACGGTCACGAAGGCGGTGATGTCCGCAAAGCTGAAGCGATCGCCCGCCAGCCACTCGCTCTCGCCCAACCGCGCGTCGAGCGTCGCGACGAACTGCGCCCACATCACCCGGCCACGCTCCGCCAACGCGGGGATCTGCTCCAGCCGTGGCCAATGCCCCGCCTCGGCCCGCCCGGCGAATCCGGCGGCGATGTTGCGCAGCGCATAGGCCGCGGCGGCATAGCCCTCCGCCTCGACACGCCGGGTCCAGGCGGTGACGCGCGCGATCTCCACGGGGCGCGCACCGAACAGCGGCGGATCGGGGTGCAGCGCCTCGAAGAAGCGGCAGATGGCGGTCGAATCGCCGATCACCTCGCCATCGTCGAGCCGCAGCGCCGGCACCGTGCCGCGCGGATTGATCGCCAGGAACGCGGGCTGCAGATGCTCGCCCGCGCGCAGGTCCACGGTCACGCGTTCGACCGAGATCGCCTTTTCGGCAAGATAGATGCGCACCCGCCGCGGGCTGGGCGCGCGATCGGCGTCGTAGAGCTTCATTCACATCGTCCGGTTGCGTTCGTCGCCGTCCGCAATCGTCGTTGCCGATCGGCGGCCCTCGCCCTAAAGCCCGCGCGCCCGGGCGTCCACCCGGCTTGGCGGGCAGAAGGAAGTGCGGACGTGATCCAGACGGTGCCGATCGCGGCGGTCGACGAGGCCGCGGTGGAGCGACTGCTCGATCGCGCGTTCGGGCCGGATCGGCACGCGCGCACCGCCTATCGCCTGCGCGCCGGCACGCGGGCGATCGCGGCGCTCAGCTTCGCGATGATCGACGATCACGGCGCGCTGCTCGGGTCGATCCAGTGCTGGCCGGTGCGCTGGGATGGCGACGACGGGACGACGCGACCATTGGTGTTGGTCGGCCCGGTCGCGATCGTGCCCGAACGGCAGCAGGAGGGGTTGGGGCGGCGCCTGATGGAGACCGCGCTGGCCGCCGCCGATGACGCGGTGCCGCTGATGCTGATCGGCGATCCCGAATACTACGGGCGGTTCTTCGGATTCGACGCGCAGGCGACCGGCGGGTGGCGGCTGCCCGGCCCGGTCGAACGCCATCGCTTGCTGGCGCGCGGCTCTGGCGCCCCCACCGGCGCCGGGGTGATCGCGCCCCGCGTCGTGGTCGCCGCCTGACCTTTACCCACGGCGGTCGTGCACCTAGGTGAAGGCGATGCCGATGGCCCCACCCCCCGATTTCGATACGCTGACGATCGCCGACATCGCGCGACTGGCCGAGGAGGATCGCCTGCCGCCCGTCGAGCGCTGGCACCCGGCGCATTGCGGCGACAGCGAGATGCGGATCGCGCGCGACGGCACCTGGTTTCATCAAGGGTCGCCGATCGGGCGCGCGGCGATGGTCCGCGCCTTCAGCCGCATCCTGCGCCGCGAGGCCGATGGCGGTTATGTGCTGGTCACGCCGGCGGAAAAGCTGGACATCGCGGTGGAAGACGCGCCGTTCGTCGCGCTGGAGATGAAGGTTGAGGGCGACGGGCGCGACGCGACGCTGGCGTTCCGGCTGAACACCGGCGAACTGGTCACCGCCTCCGCCGCGCATCCGCTGCGCTTCGAGGAGCGGGCCGATGGCCCTCACCCTTATCTGCACGTGCGTGGCGGGCTGGAGGCGCTGGTCGCGCGCGCGGTCTATTACGATCTGGCCGAACGCGCGCTCGCGGGTGACGACCGGCCGCCGGGCGTGTGGAGTGCGGGCACGTTCTTCGCGTTGCAGGCGTGACGCTGGCCGAGCGGCTCGCCGCAGCGCTGACCGTCGACGCGGGTCCGCCGGCGCTGACGGGCGACGATAACGATGGCGGCCCCGCGGCGCCGTTGACGGCGGCGGCCGTGCTGGTGGCGATCACCGAACGCGCGGAGCCGGGCGTACTGCTGACGCAGCGCACCGAAACGCTGCGCCGCCATGCCGGACAGGTCGCCTTTCCCGGCGGACGGCTCGATCCGGGTGAGGATGCGATCACCGCGGCGCTGCGCGAGGCGGAGGAGGAGATCGCGCTGCCGCGCGCCGCCGTCACGGTGATCGGCACGTCCGATGTCTATCAGACCGGCACCGGATTCGCGGTGACGCCGGTGATCGCGACGGTCACGCCCGATCTGCCGCTGGTGCCGAGCGAAGCGGAAGTCGCGGCGGTGTTCGAGGTGCCGCTGGCCTTCCTGCTGGACGCGGCGAATCATCGTCCCGCCACCGCGATGTATCAGGGGCGGATGCGCCGCTATGTGGAGATGATGTGGAACGACCGGCGTATTTGGGGCGCGACCGCGGGGATGATCGTCAACCTGTCGCAGCGGCTGCGATGGCCGGCGTGATCCTGCCTGACGCGGCGTGGCGGCATCGTCCGGGGCTCGATCGCCTGACCGAGGCGCTGGACGCCGCCGGTGGCATGGCGCGCTGGGTGGGCGGCGACGGTCGAGCCACGGCTGGGTATCCGCCTCGGTCAGCGCGATGCCCGGCGGGCACCCGTCGACCACCGCGCCCAGCGCCGGACCATGGCTTTCGCCCCAGGTGGTGAA
>CAJYSA010000084.1 GCA_913777325.1 uncultured Sphingomonas sp.
CGGCTGGAGCAGGCGTTCGCGGCGCAGGCGGCGTTCGCGGCGGACGTGGCGCACGAACTGCGCACCCCGCTGGCGACGATCCGGCTGCGCGCCGATGCGATCGCTGACCCGGCGACCCGCGCGGCCCTGCGCGGCGAGGTGGATCGCGCCGCGCGGGTGATCGCGCAATTGCTGAGCCTGGCCGATCTGGAGCGGCCGATCGACACCGAGGCCGCGCCCGTCGACCTGGCGGCGCTGGCCGAGCAGGTGGTCGCGGATCGCGCCCCCGCCGTGCTGGCCGCCGGGCTGGCGATCGAGCTGGTGGTCGAGGAAGCCCGCCACGTGCCCGGACATGGCGCGGCGCTGGCACTGGCGCTGGAGAATCTGGTCGACAATGCGGTGCGCCACGGCCGCGACGCCACACGCCTCACGGTGCAGGCCGGCCCGGGGGCGCGGTTGGGCGTCGCCGACGATGGCGCGGCGATCCCGGCGGAGCGGCTGGGGCGGATGCGCGAACGCTTCTGGAAGGGCGAGGCGCGCAGCGGGGGGTCCGGGCTGGGACTGTCGATCGTCGCGCGCGTCGCGGCGGCGCATGGCGGCGCGCTGGCGCTGGAAGCGGGCGATGGCGGGCGCGGGCTGCGGGCGTGGCTGATCCTGGAGGACGCGCGCCACGCCTGAGGCGCGGGCACGGGCGCGCCCGCAACGCGTTACCGCGCCGTCATGGGAAACTTGGCGCCGGGTACACCGGCAGCAACACCGCGCTGGCGTGCGCCCCGCCGCGTTCGATCGTCACCGTCGCCTTTTGGTAATCCTGCGGGCGGGCGTAGAAGATGTTCTTCACATAAGTCTGCGGGTTGCGGTCGTAGAGCGGGAACAGGCTGGACTGCACCTGCACCATCACGCGGTGCCCCGGCTGAAACACATGGTTCACGGTCGGCAGGCGGAAGCGATAGCGCTGCACCTTGTTCGCGGGGATCGCGCTGGGTGCCGAGAAGCTGTCGCGATAGCGCCCGCGAAAGATGTCGAGGCTGATCGGCCATTGATAGCCGCCCATCTTCGGATCGGTGGCGTTTTCGGGCGGGAGGACGTCGATGATCTTCACGACGAAATCGCCGTCGGTGCCGGTCGTCCTGGCATAGATGTCCGCCATCGGCGCGCCCGCCACGCGCAGCGGCGCGGTGAGCACCGGCGTCATATAGGTCAGCACGTCGGGGCGACCATCGGCGTGGCGCTGGTCGCTGACCAGCCAGTCGCCCCAGCGCCCGTCGTTGAAATTGACCGGGCGCGGCAGATGCGGAACCGGCTTGGCGGGATCGGACACGTAGGAGTCGCCACCCTCCGCGCCCTTGTCCTGCGACAGCCCGCCATCGGCCTGCAGATACATCGGCGTCAGTTGCGTGTCGCACCCCTTGTCACAGGCGCGCGGCCAGTCGTCGAACCGGTCCCAGCGGTTTTCGCCGGTGTTGTAGATCGTGGCCGCCGACAGCTTCACCGGCGGCCCGTCGAACAGATACTGGTCGAACATCGGACGCACGATCTGCTCGCGGAATTGCTCGGCGGTGTCGCCCGTCCACTGGAACGGGCCGAGGCTGCGCCCCTCGCGATTGATCTGGCTGTGCCGCCACGGCCCCATCACCAGGTAGTTGTTGCCGATCTTCCCCTTGGCCTTCAGCGCTTCCCAGGTGGTGATCGCGCCGTACATATCCTCCTGATCCCACAGCCCCTGTTCCCAGATCGTCGGCACGTCGGACGGATTGGCGGCGACCAGCTTGTCGAGCGCCTGCCCCTGCCAGAAGGGGTCATAGGCCGGATGCTGCGACATGCGCGTCCAGTACGGCAATTGATCGTAGCCGGACTTCTTCGCCCAGTCGCCCGCCGAGCCGAAGCGGAAATTGTCGTAATCGTCCCAGCCGCCGGTCGGCGGCAGGGGACCGCCCGACTTGTAGCCGGTCTGCCCGCCGAGCCAGGCGATATTGGCGAGCCGGAACGCGCCGTAGTGGAACCAGTCGTCGCCCATCCAGCCGTCGATCATCGGGCTTTCGGGCGCGGCGACCTTCAGCGCGGGGTGCGGGTGCAGGAGCGCCATGACGACGGTAAAGCCTTCGTAGGACGAGCCGATCATCCCGACGCGCCCGTTCGATTGCGGCAGATTGGCCTTGTTCACCAACCAGTCGATCGTGTCCCACGCGTCGGTGGTGTGATCGACCTTCGTGGGGTTGAGCGGGCCGACGACCGGGCGGGTGACGACATAATCCCCCTCCGACCCGTATTTGCCGCGAATGTCCTGATACACGCGGATGTAGCCGCCCCTCACGAACGTCTCGTCGGCCAGCGGCAACGCGTTGAGCATCGAGGGGCTGTCGCTGCGATGCGCGCGCGAGGAGGCATCGTAGGGCGTGCGCGTGAGGACGATCGGCACGTTCTTCGCATCCTTCGGGATGACGATGACGGTGTGCAGCCTCACCCCGTCGCGCATCGGGATCATCACCTCGCGCTTGATATAGTCGTTCGCGGCGGTCGGCAGGACGAATTTGGGCGGGATGTCGCCGGTCGCGGGCGCCTGTTGCGGCGCCTGCGCGGCGACCGTGGCGAGGGCGAGCAGCGGGAGCGACAGCGTTGGCAGCAGCGACGGGACGGAACGGCGCATCGGGAAACTCCGGCAGGATCGTTGCCCGTTGTGTGCGGCAGCGCCAGCCCCTTCGCAAGCGTGACGAAAGGGGTGGAAGTCCGCCGTCATTCGCGTCATCATGAGAACCAATTCTCAAGAATGAACATTGCCGGGAGAGGATGAGGCCATGAAGGTGACCCGCAGACAGGCGCTGGGCGCAGGTGCCACCGCCGGAGCGATCGCGGCACTGCCCGCCGGGGCGGCGACGCCCGCGACCTGCGACTATGGCACGCGCCCAGGCGCGGTGCGCGCGGTGAACGTCCCGGCACCGGCGGCCTTCACCCCCGACTGGAGATCGCTCACCAGCGGCTATAGCGTTCCCGACTGGTTCCGCGACGCGAAGTTCGGGATCTGGGCGCATTGGACCGCGCAATGCGTGCCCGCCGCCGGCGACTGGTATGCGCGCAACATGTACCTGCAGGGGTCCGGCCAGTACGAACACCATCTGAAGCATTACGGCCACCCGGCCGACACCGGCTTCATGGAAATCCAGAACCGCTGGAAGGCGGAGAAGTGGGATCCGGTGCGGCTGATCGACCTGTACCAAAAGGCCGGCGCGAAATATTTCATGGCGCTGGCCAACCACCACGACAATCTCGACTGCTATGCCTCGACGCACCACCCGTGGAACAGCACGCGCGTGGGGCCGAAGCGCGATATCGTCGGGACGTGGGAAAAGCTGGCGCGCGAGCGCGGGCTGCGGTTCGGCGTGTCGAACCATTCGGCGCACGCCTGGCACTGGAACCAGGCCGCCTATGGCTATGACCCCGAGGGGCCGCGCCGCGGACAGCGCTACGACGCGTTCACGCTGACCAAGGCCGACGGCAAGGGCAAATGGTGGGAGGGGCTGGACCCGCAGCAGCTCTATACCGGGCGCGACGACTGCCTGCCCGACGGGATCGAGACGATCCAGGAAGCCGATGCCTGGCATGAGGCGCACGACCGGCTGTGGAACGAGGGCGTACCCGCCAACGCCGCGTTCGTGCGCAACTGGTATCTGCGCTGTCAGGAACTGGTCGACCGCTACAAGCCCGACCTGCTCTATTTCGACAATTTCGACCTGCCGCTGGAGCAGATGGGGCTGGATATCACCGCCTATTACTACAACCGCAGCATGGCGTGGCACGGTGGGCGCAACGAGGCGGTGGTGACGGGCAAGAACATCCCGCCGCAACGCCGCATGGGAATCGTCGACGACGTCGAACGCGGCGGCAAGACCTATATCGAGCGCTTCCCGTGGCAGACCGACACCTGCATCGGGCAATGGCATTACGATCAGTCTGTGTACGACAACGACGGCTACAAATCCGCCGCGACGGTGATCCACACGCTGTGCGACGTCGTGTCGAAGAACGGCAATCTGATGGTCAACGTGCCCCTGCGCGGCGACGGGACGATCGATGACAAGGAAGAGCGCATCGTCGAGGGGATCGCGGCGTGGATGCAGCGCTATGGCGAGGCGATCTACGCCACGCGCCCGTGGCGGGTGCACGGCGAAGGACCGCAGAACGGCGGTGGCGGGCTGTTCTCCGAGGGCGGGCCGAAGTCGCTCTATGGCCCCAAGGACATCCGTTACGTGACCAAGGCGGGCAAACTGCACGCGCTGGTGCTCGGCTGGCCCGAGGACAATGTCGCGCGGCTGACGCTGCTGGGCGCGAACAACCGCATCGGGCGTGGCACGGTGGAGCGCGTGACGGTGCCGGGCAGCGACGCGCCGCTGCGCTTCGTGCGCAAGGGCGACGCGCTGGAGGTGACGTTGCCGGCGGCGCTGCGCAACGACATCGGCATCGCGCTGATCCTGGCGGGCAACGGGCTGACCGAAGGCTCGATGGCTTAACGCGGGATAACGGACGCATTCAGCACCCGCTCAACCGCGCGGGCCTACACCGTCATCGTCGCAGCCGACTCCGGCCCGCGACGGTGATGCGTGAGGGGAGCTGAGTCATGTGGAAGAAGATGTCGGTCGGTCTGGGTTCGGCGGCGCTGGCGGTGGTGGCGCTGACGCCGATCGCGGCGCAGGCGCAGCGCTGGGAAGAGCGCGATTACTACGAGCGCGACTATCGCGGCTATGACGACGACGGCTATCGCGACCACGACCGTGCGTACCGCGATGCATATCGCGACGGCTGGAACCGCGGCCCGCGCTACGCCGAATACGATCGTGGCGGCTATTATCGCGACGACCGCCGCTATCGCTACCGCAACCGTGGCTGCCAGAGCGGCACTACCGGCACCGTCGTCGGCGCGATCGCGGGTGGCCTGCTGGGCCGCGTGATCGACTCGCGCGGCGACCGGACGCTGGGCACCGTATTGGGCGCCGGGGCCGGCGCGCTGGCGGGCAATGCGGTCGAGCGGGCGGACAATCCGCGCTACTGCCAGCGCTGATCCGCCTCGCCGGACAGTCGCGCGCGACGCCCTCCTGCCCGATCGGCAGGGGGGCGTTGCCGTATAAGCCGTAGCGAGCGGGCGCTAAATCCGGCATGGCACGCCGCATTCCGGCGAAAAGGCAGATCGTGGCGCGTCCAGCGGTTCTCAACACCCTCAGTCTCGCGATATCGAGCGGGCTGAACTTCGTTTCCCTGCTGTTGTGGGTGCGATTGCTGCCGCCCACCGAGTTCGGCCAGTACACGCTGATCACCTCCACCGCACTGCTGGTGAACGCGATCCTGTTCGAATGGGCGCGGATCGTCGGCGCGCGGACGCTGTATTCACCGACCGCCGCGACGCGGATCGACCCGGCACGCGCCGACGCGCTGTTCACGATCATCTCCGCGCTTATCCTGGCGCTGGCGGTGGGGATCGGGTTCCTGTTCGTGTCGGGCCGGCCGATCTTCGGGCTGGCGCCGCACTGGTTGTGGATCCTGTTGCTGTTCCTGATCAGCGAGATCTCGCTGACGATGATGAACGTCATCAGCCGCGCGCGCGGCGCGGCGTGGCACACGTTCGGGGTGCTGGTGACGCGATCGGGACTGTCGCTGGCGATCGGGCTGGTGCTGGTCGTCGGCTATCGGATGGGCCTGTCGGGCGTGCTGCTGGGCATGGTGATCGGACAGGCGATCGCGGTGATCGGCGGGATCGCGACCGACTCGGTGTGGCGGCGGCTGCGGCTGCGCCCGGCGAGCGCGCCCGAGCGGCGGATTATGGGCGAGATGCTGACGCTGGGTGCGCCGCTGATGCTCAGTTCCGGGCTGTCGTACGGCGTCGGCGTGCTCGACCGCTATCAGATCGAACATATCCTGGGCACGCCGAGCGTCGCATATTATTCGGCGCCGTCCGACCTGCTGGTGAAGACGCTGGGCTTCGCGATGCTGGCGGTGAACATCACCATGTATCCGGCGATGGTGCGCGCCTATGAGGATCGCGGCGCCGACGCCGCGCGCGTGCTGTTGCAGGGCAATGCCGTGATGTACCTGGCGATGTGCCTGCCGGTGCTGGTCGCCGCGACCGTGCTGGCGGTGCCCGTCGCCAACCTGCTGCTGGGTGCGCGGCTGGCGGCGCAGAGCGCGCCGCTGCTGCCGCTGGTGACCGCCGCGGCGCTGCTGCGGCTGCTGATCATCTATCACCTGCAGGTGGCGTTCCAGCTGACGCGGCACATGCGCCTGCTGATGGTCGCGCCCGCGATGGCGATCGCGACGTTCGTGCTGCTGGGGCCGGTGGCGCTGCACCGGTTCGGGCTGATCGGGATCGCGAGCGTCTCATTGCTGGCGCAGGTCGGCGGCTATGCGGCGAGCGCGTGGCTGGCGCGACGCTCGTTCGGGGTGCAACTGGTGACGCGCGACATCGTCAAGGTGCTGATCGCGGGCGGCGCGATGGCCGCCGCGATGCTGCCGTTCGTGCGCGTCACCGGCGTGCCGATGACGCTGGCGGGGCTGGCGGCGGGCGGGCTGGCCTATGCGGCGGCGATCCTGCTGCTGCGGCTCGATCAGGTGAAGGTGATGAAGGCGAAATTCGCACGGAACTGATGGAGACATCGCCAACCAGATCCGCTCGTGAACGTAGCGGGCGGATGTCGATTGCGCGCCGCGTGACCCCATCCTTGACGTCGTCCCGCCCCAATGCTGCCCTTGTTTGCGGGACGGCGCTCCTGTAGCGTTAGACAATGCTTACCCGTATCGAAATCGATGGCTTCAAGACATTTGAGGCCTTCAAACTCGATCTTCGGCCCTTTACAGCGATCGTGGGTCCCAACGCGACGGGTAAGTCAAACCTGTTCGATGCAATGCAGCTACTGGCTGCTTTGGCCGACCACGATATACATAGCGCGATGCAAGGATTACGGGGAGAGCCAGAAGAATTTTTCCGGCAGACCGGCAACGGCCCTTGCCAAGAAATGACGTTCGCAGTCGAGATGCTCCTTGATCCCGAAGGGGTTGATGACTTTGGCAGATCTTACAAGGTTCCTGCACAGCGACTACGTTACGAATTGAAACTTGGGATCAACCATGGCCTCGCGGGCGGTGCAAAAGGCGTATTCGTTAAAAACGAATATTGCATTGCCATGAAGCGATCTGATGATCGTGCAGATTATTTAGCAGTCCGCAAACCTAGCTATGGCCGTTATACTACGCCATTTATACGGGCTGATGATTTGGGCGACTCACTGCTTGTTCGGCAGGATGGCCCAAGCAAGAGCGGCAGCCCGATGCGTTTATCGCTAAGGGAAGCGTCCCGAACCGCCTTGTCTGCGATCACAACGGCTGAATTTCCGCATCTATATGCCCTGCGCAAAGCGCTCAAGGCTATCCGCTTTCTCGAGATTAATCCGACGGCCGCTCGTGCTGCGAACGATCGTTTTGAAAAGACGACACTCACTCCCAGTGCATCCAACCTTGCCGCTGTTCTCAACAGACTTCGCGATCAAACACGAACCGAGCGACGTCAGGACGGCGTGCTTTCCGACATAGCCACTGACCTCTCGGCGCTGATCCCGTCCGTGTGCAACGTGAAGGTACAGGCCGATGACCAACGGCAATATGCTTTCAGCGTAGGGTTTGTAGGTGACATGAGCTTTAGCTCTCGGGTCATCTCGGACGGCACGCTACGACTTCTAGCACTTTTAACAATTCTCAACGACCCAGACCGGCGCGGCACACTTTGCTTCGAAGAACCGGAAAACGGTGTCCACGAAGGTCGGATTCCAACACTTATAAGTATCCTTCGCGATGCAGCGGAGATATCCGCTGACCCGGTCGAACCAACATTTCAAGTTATTCTCAACACGCATTCGCCGAAGGTCATGGCGGCGCTGAAAGACACTGAGATTGTGGCTGCTGATGCGGTCAGCATGATCGATCCATCGACCACTCGACGGTCCACTAAAACTCGGATGCGTACCGGCATAAAAGCATCGGGCGATCTTATTGATCCTGAACGACACCTTATCCGAGCCGAAATCGATCGCCTGCTACAGCACGCGGGTGACGCAGGATGAAGTACATCAGCTGGGCGACGTTCTACGAGGGGCAGACCGATGGTTTGTACCTAGACGTCTTGTTGCCACGCATCTTACGCGAACTCGTTGCCGAAACGGGCACCGACATCGTGGAAGTTCCTGATTTCTCAACGGTCCGCCTTGGGACGAAAAGCCGCACCAAAGAGGAGTTCGCGAGAGAGGCATGCGAATTCCGCTCCGCGTTAGATATTATTTTCGTCCATGCCGACACTGGTGGCCGAGGCGTTGAACGAAATCTCGCCGATCGATCGAGTGGATTCTGTGAAGCTTTCCACCAGCGATGCGGGGCCGCGCCCCCACATTGCGTAACCATCACGCCTCGTCATGAGACTGAAGCGTGGCTGCTGGCGGATCCTACCGCGATTATGGCTGCGTTGGGATTCAACGGCACTGTAATCGAAGCGCGCCTTCCACTCACCGCCCGGGACGCTGAGCGTCTGACAGACCCGAAAGAAACACTAAGAACGGCGGTACACGCAATGACAGGCCGGAAAAGGAAGCATTTAGTCGAAAATCTCTTTCCGGCAATCGCCCAGCGGCAGTCGTTGACCTCGCTACGCTCAACCCGATCATTTTCTCTATTTGAAGGCAACCTAAAACGATGCTTAAAGGCACAAAATCTAATAGAATAGCCGATTGTATTACTTGTCGCGGGCGATGCCCGTGACTATCTTGGGGAAGATAAAAACATCACGGCAGCAACAGGCTGGCGTCGCCGTAGGAATAGAAGCGATAGTCGTTTTCGATCGCATGGGCGTAGGCCGCCTGCATCCGGTCGAGCCCCATCAGCGCCGATACCAGCATGAACAGATTCTGGTACGGACTCCTAACTACTAGGAAAAATAAGGAGAAATGGCGCTGGCGGGAGCCACGTTTGGGCAACTCCCACCAACGTCCCATATCTGGCTGACGAACGGATCAGCCGGTTATCCGAACAGAGTCACTTTGGCCGGATCGATTCTTCCCAAGCCCCCTACCGCCCGCCTACCGGATGGGTCAGGCGGCTGTCCAAGTCTCGTCCGCCCACGTCGTGCCCGCCAGTTGAGATGCGGCGTTCACGGCGTTCAGGAGGGTGTCAGAGGACAGGTGTGCGTACCGCTCGCTTGTGCGGACCTGAGCATGGCCCAGAACCTTCGCAACGACGTATAGCGACTGGCCCGAGTTCACTAGGTTGGAAGCACAACTATGGCGTAGGTCGTGGAGGCGTACGTCCGGCAGCTTCGCCCTGATCCGAGCATTGTTCCACGAGTTGTATATGGACTGGAACGGCTGCAACGTCTCCGGGTTCGGCACGACAAACGGGCAGTCATCAAAGCGCGGGATCGCCTTCAGCACTGCGATCGCCTCCTGTGACAGCGGCACGTGACGCACCTTCCCGGTCTTGGTGAAAGGGATACGCCACGACTTGCGTTCGATAGAGAAATCCTCCCATCGGCTGTCGAGAAGCTCGCGCTTGCGGCACCCCGTCAGCAGCAACAGCGCAACGATATAGCGCAGCATGAAGTTGGGGCTTTCCTCGACCGCGTCCTTCAATCGCTTCGTCTCGTCGGCTGTGAGGAAGCGCTCGATGCGATTAGCCGGATCCTTCTGCTTCACACCCTCTAGCGGGTTCACCTCGGCACCGGGGATGCCCCAGCGCTTGGCCATGCGGTACATATGCCCGAGGATCACCTGCCAGCGATTGACGGTCGCCTGAGCATAACCATCAGCCACCTTGCTGTTGAACCATTCGAGCAGTTCGGTCTGATCGAGCTGATTGAGATGCCGCTTGCCGTAGCGGGGCAGCACATGCAGGCGTAGGTAGCGCTCATCAATGTCGTGGCTGCGCTTGTAGGTCTTGACGTATTCCAGATACCGAGTGGCCAGCTCGGCGACGGTCGGGATGGATCGATTGGCCTTCCGATCCTCGGCCGGGTTCTTGCCGACGACGACACGCGACTTGATGCGGATCGCCTCCTTCTTCGCCTCCGCGAACGTGATGTCGGCGGTACGAGCAATCTTGTACTGGCGCTGCTTGCCATACTCATCCTTGTAGCGCAGCGAGTAAGTACCGCGCCCGTTCGGACGCATTTCGACTAGGAACCCGACGATGGCCGTATCGAAGAAGGTCACGTGATCCTTCTCGGGCGGGCAATACAGGGTCGGGATAATGCAAGCTTCGAGCTTGATCTTCGGCATGACGGTCCTTTCGAGGGGGGTAAAGGAGGCCCGCACCCGGAACCGCATTGCTGCGGAACCGGGACAGGGACGTTGGTGATGATGAAAGTCTGAGCTGGTTCGACTTAGAGGTCGGCAGTCGGCGATTTAGCGGCTTGCGGTCGCTGCCAAGTGCTAGCGATGTTCGCGTGGAAGTCAGGATCGGCTTCAGGGACATGCTGCACCGGCATCGGCGTGACCGGCTGGACCGCCCAGGCCCGACGCTCGGAATTGGCGGCCTCGACCAGCTTCAGACCACCGACGATACGGTTCTTGTTGCGCCCCAGATACCTGCCGAAGCGCGACTGATTGATGCGCCCTGCCTCGACACAGGGCAGCTCGAGGATCGCCGCATGAAGGTCGTCGTGCTGGCGCTCGTTGGCGCGTTGAAGCACCTGACGAACCATCATGCCGCGCTGACCAAACTCGTCACGCCACGCACGCAGAAGCTCACCCAACTGTTCCTTGTCGGGATCATGGGTCATTTGCTGGATCAGGCTCGTTGCCGGGTCGGGCTCACCCAGCCAGATGAGCGGTTGACGGCACAGGTCGGACCAGTCCTCGAAGCCGGCGATGTTCGGTACATCCGCCTTCGGCTTACCCGCTGCGAGCCATGCGGTGATGATCGTCAGCGCTGCCGCGACATAGCGACCCCGATTGCGACGCACCTCTTCGGCGGGCTTCGCATCAAACGCGCGTGTCGCGGCCACTTCCGATTGCGGCAGCAGGTAGATCGATGCCACGCGCCGGGCCATGTCGCGTAGCGGACGGATGTTGTTGCCGGTCCCGAGGACAAGGCTTGCTGCTCGCGCGGTGACGACGCGATTGGAACCCAGCAGCCGCTCGCTGATCTGCCCGCTGGTCAGCATCCGATTCATCGCCCCGTGCGGCAGCCAGTCGGTTGCCATGTCGTCGAAGCACACCACTGGCGGCTGCTCGAGCGCCAAAGACAGCACGACCTTGGTGGCCTCCTCCTGCGTTAGCGGATAGCTGATGTTGCGCGGCTCACCGGGGCTGGCGAATGGCGCGATGACCGAGGCGAGGTAGCTCTTCCCGCTTCCGGGCGACGAGGCCGTGATGTTGAAACCCGGTGCGACCTTCAGCGTATCGCGGATCGTGGCGGTCAGCATCGCGCTCAACGTCGTGGCCCGATCTTCGTCACCGTCGAATTCGAACTCGGTCAGCAGACCCTTGAGCAGGGTCAGAGCTTCGACCGCATTCTCCTTCGTGGCTGTCGGGAGAACGAAGTCTGCGGCGTCGAAAGAGGCATAGACGCCGGTCGCCGTGTCATAACCGGGCGTGTTGATGAGAGTGAAGTCGCCCGCGCGGAGATATGGCTGACGCGCCACGTTCCGCAATTCCGGCAGGTCGGTGAGGTCGCGGTTCCTTGCGAGGCTCCCGACCACGTTCGTCGGCACATCGCATCGCTGCCACCGCCCGCGTCGCCCATCAAACTTCTCCCAGTCGCAAGCGGCTGCGAGATGCATGGAAAGGCTCGGCTCGGTGATGGGTACGATCGTCACGTCGCCATCAGCAGGATCGTGTTTCAGCGTGACGATGAGGTCATTCGACCGATAGAAGCCACCGCGTTCCACGAGTGCGCTGGCGGCATATCCCACCACCCGGTGAAGCTCACCCTGCTTGACGCGAACGCGCGGCTTCATGCGTGCATCGCTGCGCTCGATGTTCAGGCGCTCCAGCAGATCCCCGATCGAACGCTGATCCCGGTGCTGACACGGGCACCAGAAGGAGCCGAGCGGCGCGTTTTCGTCCGGGGCATGGTACTGGGCACCCCGGCGATCGTCTTGTGCATGCTCGGCCTCCCAGGGGCACGAGATGAGATGATCGCCGCCGCCGGTCGGATGACGGTACAGCCCGGCAGCTTGCAAGGCTGCGAGTACCGGATTGCTCTCGGGTGCGGGCGTGAAAATGTCATCGCCGCGTGGACGGGTCGCCACGACATGTTGCGCAGACGACGGCGCGCAAGGGGGTGATGGGGGGAGTGTGGCTGCCTGTTCCCCACCTTCACCCCCTTCAAGGGCACTGGCGGGCGAAAAAGTCGGCAGCGGATCGGGAAGCGCGGTTCGCTCGCCGGAAGCAATGTTCGTGTGGTCAATGTACAAGTCTTTAGTCCTTTGGTTGACCGCTAGACGGACCAACAACCCGGACATCAGACGAATAGTGGTGAACCTGCCGCAGCGCGTAAGACACACTTCGCCCGTCATTTGGAGAATGACCGGAGATGTAGGTCCGCACTTGCGGTAGGTTCACGACTCGGAGCTACAAGCCCCTCGATGTGGCTTCACTGCCCTCGGGCGGTTAAGCGGAGCGCCGGATAGATAACGCCATCACGCCGGTCAACAGGAATTTACAATCGCCGCTATGTCACATGATCGCGGCACATGCGGCGCAGCTCGGGAAGCGTTCCATCCTCGTCCTGAATCAAGAGGATGCGACAGAACGCCCCCCCGAAAGTGACGATTATCTCGAACCAGCCGTAGCCGCGATCGGCCAGCCAATCCCAGTATGGATGGAAGCCAGCGTGGCCGTAGTGGATGCCGTCGATCGGCTCGACCAAGGGCGAGAAGCCGATGCAGCGGATGATGTCCTCCTCCGAGTCGCCGGGCTGGATAACGAGAAACTCGGTGTCGTCGGTAAGGTCTTGATCGGCTGAGGTTAGTGATCGTACCCACTCGACGAGCAGGGTGTGCAAGCGAGGATCGACGTCGAGCGTCAAGGCGTGCGCGATCGAAGCGCGGTCATGAAGATGCAGCATGTGATGAGGCCAGCCATAAAAAATGCCCGACAGGAGCAGGTCCTTCGGGCGTTGGTTTCGGTCGGTTTGCGCGTCCGAGAGGGCACGCTAGAAGGCGGTGTCAGGTGCTCGCGGCATTCTCCGCTTAGGTACCGCCGAGGTCGTCACCCAAGGCGCGATCGGCATGCGCGCGGAGCAGCGATAGAAGGGTGTGGTCGACACCTTCATCATCGGGGACGATCAGCACTACCCCTCCCCCGTCATCGGTCAGGATGAACGGTGCCTCGAACAACCCGCCATGATCGGCGACCCATTCGAACGACGGCATGAAGCCCGGTTCTCCGAAGCGGCTACCATCAACAAGGTTGGCGATGACCGGAATACCAGCGGCGGCTTCGATGGCTTCGATGCGATCGCCGGGGGCCGCGATGACGAAGGTTGCGAGGTCGATCAGATCAGCACGCAGCATCAGCAATCGCTTGATGATACAGGGAAACGGGGTGTCTAACGCATCGGCTAAGCCGTGGGCGTCTGTAATGATGAGCATAGTCCATATCCTTTCAGGACAAAAGAAAAGCCCCCAGCGGTGAGGCTGAGGACTGCAGGTTGGATCGGGTCATTGAATTATTTCTGAGAGTTATCTTCGATCGCAGACACGTCCCCTTTGCTCTTGACGGCTTTTATGATGGCCATAACGATCAGAAGTGTCACGATGCCGAAACCGACAGGTGGGTAGTTTGCGATCAACGTCAGCAAGCCGCCAAGTGCCAGCAAGCCGATCGTCTGTTGTGTGCGGAAGATGAGGCCCGCGACCACCAGCGCCACGATCACCGCCTTGATCAGCGCAATGGCCATACAGAAGGCGATGATTGCCAGTATGAGGCGGAGCACTACGACCCCAACGCGTTTGTCATGTCTTGCATCTGCTGCTCGGGGCTACGTGCATCATCCGCGTAGCTCTTGCGACAGTCGTCCACGCCTTCTTCAATCTCGCCGATGTATTCCCAGCGATTATCAAATTTCTGAAGGTGAACCTGCCTATCGCCGGTGTACCCGCCCATAGAGTTCTTCGCGTTTGTCGTGAGGCAGGCCTTTTCCGTCTTACTGTTGAAATAGAAGTCGCCGAAGCGGGCGGATTCTGGATCCTTCAAGCTTTCACGTACCGTCGCTTCGGCAGCACGCCTGTTGCGGTCGCACGCCGAAAGCGTGAGGACGGTTCCCGCCAGCGAGAGCGCCAGCAGGATATTCGATGCTTTCATAAACGGTCCTTTGATGATGGAGTGCAGACGCGCGACATCGCGCCGGACGCTGCACGCGCCGACGCTGCTGTTGATGTCGCCATGATGATGCCGCCCCCTGTTGCGGAGCGACCTTCGGCTCAGACCCTCGTGCCGCCCCTATGTACCTCTCGGAGCGACGGCCGAAGCCGGATGTTGAGAACCCGCTGAACCAACGAGCGCATGCGCCTTTATCGGCCGAAACCGACTGGACATGCGCGCATGCCACCCGGCCTCCTATCGGCGACCGAGTCTGGTTCAGAAGAGGTTCTCACGCCCCACCTCCCGGCTTTCACGAGAGGCGTCGCGATCATGGTCAGGCTGTTAGGCTCACGCAATAGCCCTCTTGCAAGCCCGCAACTGGAGGATTGTCGAAACGTCTCGTATAAGGTGGAAAATATTGCGCGATTGCGATGGCGCAGCGGCAGCCTTATCACTGCAAGATCACAGAACAGGATGTCCGATGGCCGACCTTTTCGCTGCTCAGCAAGCGTCTGAACGTCGCGACCGCGCTCAGGGCGTAGGCGAAGAGCAAATTCGCACACATATGCGGGACGTGGATTATTCGATCCGCGAGTACCCGATCGAGGTATTGGTCGCTAAATACCTCCAAGGCGCAGAGGACGGCAAGAACGAGATTTTCGTGCCGGATTACCAGCGTTCATTTGTCTGGTCTCCAAAACAGCAATCGCGGTTCATTGAGTCTGTTCTGATTGGGTTACCCGTTCCTTATCTCTTTGTTGCCGATGTTGGCGCAGAGGATGAAGAACTATCCGGCAGACTCGAGATTGTAGATGGCACACAGCGCATCCGTACGCTCACCGCTTATCTTACGAATGATTTGCAACTTCTAGAACTCACAAAATTGACTGCGCTCAATGGTACGACGCTAGAAGATCTTTTGCCGTCACGTCGACGTCGTTTTCTGCGCACAACAATTCGCTTGATCGAACTCACGGAGAAGGCTGATGAGGAGATGCGCCGAGACATGTTCGATCGCATCAACTCCGGGGGCGAGCCACTGAATCCGATGGAGGTTCGTCGGGGAACATTGAAGGGATCGTTCCTGAAGTTTGTGGCTGAGTTAGCGGACGACCCAAAGCTACGCGAGATCGCGCCACTATCAGCATCTTCTATCAAGCGCCGTGACTACGACGAGCTTGTCGTAAGGTTCTTTGCATACACTGAGCGCTATGATGATTTTCGTCGTAGCGTGATTGGCTTTGTAGATGATTACATAGCTTCGAAAGCAGATTTCGATATTGCACGTGACGGGCCTGCAATGCGGGAAGAGTGGCAGAAAATGCTTCGCTTTGTGCAAGCTAGCTTCCAACACGGGTTCCGCAAGTCACTCACGAACCAGCGAGTACCTCGCGTACGGTTCGAAGCTATAGCCGTTGGCACCGCATTAGCCCTGCGCCAGAAGCCCCACCTTCAACCAGATCCGGTAAAAGTAGGCGAATGGGCGTATGGCGAACAGTTTACGAAGCTGGTGACATCCGACGGGGCGAATTCGCGACCTAGGATCACCGCACGAATTGAGTACGTCCGCGATCACCTGCTCGGCGCGTGAGAGACTTCCTCCTTGAATTCGGAAGGCGACGAGCCGAGGTTCGACGCTATCTTGCGGTACTTCTTCTTGCCGAGCGGCGGCTGGGAGGTGGGCCAGATCGCCGCCACGAAGAGGAGTTAAAAATCTTTCGTGCTGGCGCACTTTTAATAGTTTATAACGCGGTCGAAGCTTCAGCGCGCTTAGGTATTCTGGCCATATACGACGAAATTTCACGAACCGGCACGTCATTTGACGACCTTCGCGAGAGCTTTCGGGTTCGGGTTCTGAATGACTTCAAGAATGTCGGCGCAGCGAAGTATGCTAACTTACGCGCGATCGCGATCGATCTGATCTATAGCGGCTTCGATCCCGAGAAAGTTTTCCCGGGAAACGTCGATGCTAGAAAAGTCCGAGAGGCAGCACAAACTTATGGGTTCAGTTCGGACACTGAGTACAACGTTACAAAGAATGGCGCCGACCTATTGACAGTCAAAAATAGGCGACAACATCTCGCTCACGGAACTCATTCGTTTTCGGATGTTGGCAAAGAGTATAGCACAGAGGACGTCGCGCGGATCGCTCGTCATTCCCTTGCCTACATGAGCGCCATCCTCCTTCATATCGATTCATACCTCGACTTGGAAGGCTACCGGGAACGACCGTCCAGCCCTCCCGAGTCACCAGCGCCGCCGGTCAAACCGTCATGGCTTCAACGTGTTCGCGGATGGTGTGTCCAATGGCTTCGGCAAGCTTAGGAGGAACTGCATTTCCGATGAGAATACCAAGTCCTCGGAAACTTATCTGATCGTCGGCTTCAACGAAACGATAGGTAGGAGGGAAAGACTGGAGGATAGCGGCTTCGCGGAGCGAGATAGCACGATCTTGTTCCGGGTGCCCAAACCTGCCGCTGCCGTAACCGTAGCACTGAGTTGTGATTGTTGGTGAGGGTTTTCGCCACTCCATGCGCCCATACACCGCAGGGTACGTCGCGCCAGTTGCTCGCTGATGGCATGCAGCGCGTAAACCGGCGGGCCAATCTCGCCAAGTCCCCCCCGGGCGGGATGCTCTGATCCGTTTCATGTTCGTAGCACTGAGCGAACTGGCAGCATGCAAAGGGTCAGCAACGGCTTGTTCTCCCGCCGCTATTCTGGGGAGGCTGCCTATCGCGTCCGCAACGGAAACGAAAATTTTGGCGTGGGTTGGGGCGGGCAAGGTTATAGGACCTAGTCGCGAAGCAAGGAGAACAAGACGCTTGCGCTTCTGCGGGACGCCGTAGTCCGTGCAGGCGACCTCACCCCAACTGACTTCATATCCTGCGCCTTTCAGAGATTCCACGAAGTCTTCCCAAACCTTTCGCGACTTGAGACCCGCAACATTTTCCATAGTGACGATCTCTGGAAGAGTATCGATCGCCAGCCGTTGAAAACTTGTCAGCAGCTCCCAGCGCGGATCTGGTGACTTTCGGCTTTGTGAATAAGTCGAAAATGGTTGGCAAGGAGCGCAGCCGGCAAGCACCCGAACGTCTGCTTTCCCGAACCACTTGCGCAGATCCGCTCCGGTGACTTTTGCCACATCCATCTCAATGAATTTGGCACGGCAGTTCTGCTCGATTGGGAAACGGCAGCGCGGGTCCATATCAACCCCGGCAGCAACCTTGAGACCTGCAGAGCTGAGGCCGTAGGCAAGTCCACCAGCTCCGCAGAACATATCAACCGCAACGATGCGCCTCCTTTTGGCGCCGTTACGTTTAACCAATCCATTTTCAGTCAGCCCGGTTCCCATCGGAAGCCGATAGCAGGCGCACAAGGCAACAGAAAAGCCGTTCTGAGGAAGTCTGTCGCAACCGCGTCTCCGCTCATCGATGTACCAGCAAGGCGGCGATCGTCGCTTCAAGATCACGGCGATCCTTCGTTTCACATTCCCAGATTGTGCCTACGCGCCAGCCGCCTTCTATCAGCTGGCGCTCTACCTCCCTGTCGCGCCGAAGATTGGCTGCAAATTTGGCGTCCCAGAACTGAGGCCGAGTTTTCGGAGTAGACGCCTTTGCGCAGCCCTCATGCCGATGCCAGAAGCAGCCGTGAACGAAGATGGCCAAACGATGCCGCGGAAATACCAGGTCAGGCCTTCCAGGCAAATCCCTGCGATGAAGTCGAAATCGCAGCCCCATCGCATGGGCCGTCTGCCGGACCGCGAGTTCGGGCTTCGTGTCACGGCCACGCACGCGCGACATAAGCCACGATCGCTTTTCGGGGGTTAGCGTATCAGCCAAAGCTTTCGTTCAGGTCGTTGTGAACCATAACTGTTAAACCAGCATCCCCGCGTTGGGCTCCCATAAAGGCGTTTGAGGCAACGCCGAGAGCCCGTCGATGGCTCTGCCACACGGCGCTCATAGCCGGTGCCTCCGCAAGCCGCCCACCGATCCCCCACCACAAGGTATCTCAGGGAAGGAGCAGCGACGCATCCCCGTAAGAGTAGAAGCGGTAGTCATTCTCGATGGCATAGGCGTAAGCCGCTTTCATCCGGTCGAGCCCCATCAAGGCCGATACAAGCATGAACAGGGTCGATCGCGGCAGGTGGAAGTTCGTCATCAGCCCGTCGATGCCGCGGAAGCGGTAGCCGGGGGTGATGAAGATCGACGTGTCGCCATCGAAGGGGCGGATCGTGCCGTCGGCGTCGGTCGCGCTCTCGATCAGGCGTAGCGAGGTGGTGCCGACCGCGATCACGCGCCCGCCGGCGGCACGGACCGCATTCAGCCGGTCGGCGGTGGCGGCGTCGATGCGGCCCCATTCGGCGTGCATCCTGTGGTCGGCGGTGTCCTCCGCCTTGACCGGCAGGAAGGTGCCCGCGCCGACGTGCAGCGTCAGCGTGGCGTGCGCGACGCCCGCCGCCGCCAGCGCCGCCAGCAGCGTCGGCGTGAAGTGCAGCGCGGCGGTCGGCGCGGCGACCGCGCCCGGCTCGGCGGCGAACATCGTCTGGTAATCCTGCGCGTCGCGCGCGTCGGTGTCGCGCTTGCCCGCGATATAGGGCGGCAGCGGCATGCGCCCGGCGCGTTCCAGCAGCAGCTCGACCGGTTCGTCGCCGGCGAAGTCGAGCGCCCAGCTACCGTCGTCGGCACGGTCGCGCGCGACGCCGGTGACGCCGTGGCCGAAGTCGATCGCGTCGCCGTCGCGCAGCCGGCGCGCGTTGCGGACGAAGGCACGCCAGCGGCGCGGCCCCTCGCGCTTATGGAGCGTCGCGCCGATCCGCGCCGCGCCGCGCGTTCCCTCCAGCTGCGCGGGGATCACGCGCGTGTCGTTGAAGACCAGCAGGTCGCCTGCGCGCAGGCACGCCGGCAGCGCCGACACGCTACGGTCGGCCAGCCCCTCCGGCGTGACGACCAACATCCGCGCCGCATCGCGCGGGGCGGCGGGGCGCAGCGCGATCCGCTCCGGCGGGAGCGTGAAGTCGAACAGATCGACGTTCATCGCGTCAGCGGCGGGCGGCGCGCTTCTTGGCGACCGGGTTCGGCGCCGTCGCGCGGGCCGGCGCGGTGGCGCCGGGCAGCGTCGGCAGCGTGGCCGGCAGCGTCGGGGCGACGGCGGCGGGCAGCGGCTGATACGCCGGGGGGTTGTCCGACGCGATATAGGCGTGGACGATCCGCGACGGGTTCTGCGGCGGCTCGCCCTTCTCGATCGCGTCGACATAGTTCATGCCGGACAGCACGCGCCCGAAGACGGTGTATTTCTTGTCGAGCTGGAAGCGCGGTTGCAGCACGATGTAGAACTGGCTGTTCGCGCTGTCCTCCTTCTCGGCCCGCGCCGCCGCGACCGCGCCGCGGACATGGGGGAGATAGTTGAACTCGGCGGGCAGATCGGGAAGCGTGCTGCCGCCGGTGCCGTCGCCCTTGGGATCGCCGCCCTGCGCCATGAAGCCGTCGATCACGCGATGGAAGGTGAGCCCGTCATAGAAATGCTGACGGGTCAGCGTCTTGATTCGCTCCACCATCTTCGGCGCGACATCGGGGCGCAGCGCCACCTCGACGCGCCCGCCGGTCGACAGATCGAGCACCCAGATGTTGGTCTTGTCCGAGAGCGGCGGCGCGGGGAGACGATCCTGCGCGGCCACGGGGACGGACACGATCGCGGCAAGCGCGGCGGCAAGAAGGGCGAACGGGCGCATCGGGTCTTTCGGATCAGGTCACAAGGTCAGCCCGCCCCTAAACCAGAAACGCGCTTGCGCCAACGTGAACGCGACGGGCTCGGGCACGGGGGGCGGGCAGCGGGCGGCGGGCGGCGGGCGGCGGGCGGCGGGAACCTATCCCAGGATGTGCATCCACATCGGCTCGCCGGTCAGGCTCTGCGACCCGCGCAGCCGCTCCAGCGCGGCGGCGACGCAGCGTTCCGGCCCCTCGTGGGTGACGATCGCGACCAGCACGCTGCCATCGGCATGCGCGCCGCGCTGGATCAGGCTTTCGATCGAGACGCCCGCATCGCGCATCGCCGCCGCGATCTCCGCCAGCACGCCGACCCGGTCGGCGACCGCGAAGCGCAGGTAGGCGCGCCCGCGCCGCTCGCCGCTGTCCGCCGCGCCGCTGGCGGCCAGCGCGTCGGCGGGCATGGCATAAGGCGGGCCGAACTCGCCGCGCGCGATATCGATCAGGTCGGCAACGACCGCGCTGGCGGTCGGCCCCTCGCCCGCGCCCGCGCCCTGGAACAGCAGCCGCCCGACGAAATTGCCCTCCGCGACCACCGCGTTGGTGGCGCCGGTGACATGCGCCAGCGGATGATCGTTGGGGACGAGATGCGCGTGGACGCGCTGGAACAGCCCATGCGCATCCGCCTCCGCGACGCCGACCAGACGGACGCGGTAGCCGAGCGCCGCCGCCTCCGCGATATCGGCGGCCAGCACGTGGCGGATGCCGCTGATCGCCACGTCGCCGAACGCGGGCGCGGTGCCGAAGGCGAGGCTGGCGAGGATCGACAGCTTGTGCGCGGCATCCACCCCATCGATATCGAACGACGGATCCGCCTCCGCGAAGCCCAGCGCCTGCGCCTCGGCCAGCACCTCGGCGAAGTCGCGACCTTCGGCCTCCATCTTCGACAGGATGAAATTGCAGGTGCCGTTGAGGATGCCGTAGACGCGCGCGATCGCATTGGCCGCCGCCCCCTCGCGCAGCCCCTTGATGACCGGGATGCCGCCGGCGACCGCCGCCTCGAACTTCAGCGGCTTGCCCGCCGCCTCGGCGGTGCGCGCCAGCTCCAGCCCGTGATGCGCGAGCATCGCCTTGTTGGCGGTGACGAAGCCCTTGCCCGCCGCCAGCGTGCGTCGGGCCAGCGCGAGCGCCGGGCCGTCCGATCCGCCGATCAGCTCGACCACCACATCAGCGTCGACGTCGGCCAGCGAAGCGGTGTCGTCGACCCAGGCGAAGCGCGACAGATCGACGCCGCGAGTCTTGGCGCGGTCGCGCGCGGACACCGCGACGACCTCGATCGGGCGACCGGCGCGGCGGGTAATCAGCTCGCGGTTCTCGTCCAGCACGCGGATCACGCCGCCGCCGACCGTCCCCAGCCCCGCCAATGCCACCCGCAACGCCTGCGCCATGCTCGATCCCCTTGTTCCGTGTCCGCGCTGCTAAGCCCATCATGCGCGACTGTCGACCCGAGTGCCGCAGCGGAGGATTGCAATTCCTGCAATCGCAGTGGGAATTATTGCACTTGCGTTCTGTCGTGGTGCGGCGCACAAAACACGTGCCTTTCAGGCATCCTCTCCTAAAAACTTTCATAGCCGGGCCTCGCCCGGCTTTTTTTTGGCCTTCGTTCAGGCTAGGCAGCGATTCGCCGCACCGAAGAGCGCGGAGGAACAGGAAAAAAACAGGACAGGATGCGCCGGTCGGACCGGCAGCGGAGACGGGGGACGGTCGGCGGGCCGTTCCCCCAGCAGGCGCTTTTACGCCACTTTATTCCACGTCCTGAAGCGACCGAAACATCACGAATGTGTCGACCGGCCCTTGTACCGGACGGCGGAACGCGCCCGGCAACACGCCGACGATCGCGAAGCCCAGCGATTGCCACAGCGCGACCGCACGCGTGTTGCTGCTCACCACGAAGTTGAATTGCATCGCCGCGAAGCCGCGCGCGCGGGCGCGACCCAGCGAATGCCGTGCCATCGTGCGCGCGACGCCGCGCCCCTGCGCATCGGCGGCGACGACATAGCCGGCATTGGCGACGTGATCGCCGCCGCCCCGCTGGTTTGCGCGCAGATAATAGCTGCCAAGCGGGCGGCCGTCCTCCTCCATCACGAACGTCTCGTGATCGGGCGCGCACCAATAGGCGAGCGCCGCCGCCTCGCCCAGGTCGCGGGGTAGCGCAAAGGCCTCCCCCGCGCGAATCACCGGCAGGATCATCGCGGCGATGGCCGGCGCGTCGGCGGCGGTGGCGGGGCGGATCGGCATACCGGCTTAACATAGGTGACACACGGCGCACATCAAACCGCAACCGGGGTTGCGCGAGCGTGACACGAACGCCGGGCATGGGCGCCGCACGCCAGCGTTGCGGAAGGATCGACCTGCCCATGCCCCGCCTGACGACCCTTCGCCCGACGCCCCCCTTCCGCCGCCCGCACCGTCAATTGGTACGATCGGCGGCCACCGCCTTGTTGTTGCTGACCTTCGGCCTGTCCGTCGCCGCCGCGCCGCAGCCGTTCAGCGACGCGGTGGAAGGCGCGCACTTTCGCGGGGCGACGATGCTGAACGGCGAACTGTTCCACGTCCAGGGACTGGCGCTACAGGGCGGGCGGGTGTGGGTGACCTCGGTTGATCGCCGCACGCGCCGTGGCTATCTGCACCTGTTCGATCGCGCGACCGGACGGTTCGTGCGGCGCATCGAACTGACCGATGGCGCGCGCTATCACCCCGGCGGCATCTCGATCGACGGGCATTCGTTGTGGGTGCCGGTCGCGGAACTGCGGCCGGACAGCTCCGCGGTGCTGATGGAGATCGATACCGAGACGATGCGCGTGGCGCGGCGGATCCGGGTGGCCGATCATTTGGGCTGCGTGGCCGCGCACGGGCGATGGCTGGTGGCGGGGAATTGGGACAGCCGACTGCTGTATATCGTCGATCGCGACGATCCGGCGCGCGTGCGCACGGTGCCCAATCGCTCCGGCACCCGGTATCAGGACATGAAGTTCGTCGACGGAACGTTGGTGGCGAGCGGACCGCGCACATGGTGGAGCGGGACGGTCGACTGGCTCGACTGGCCCAGCCTGACGCCGCGCCGCTCGTTGCGCGCGGGCAGCTATACCGCCGAGGGAATGGCGATCGAGGGCCGCGACCTGTATCTGGCGCCGGAAGACGGACCGAGCCGGGTGTATCGTTTCCGGCTGGGGCGCGAGGCGCCGTCCACCGCCGCCTGATCCGTCACGCCAGCCATTGCAGCGCCGCCTCGACGGTGGCGAAGGAGCGCGTCTCTTCCGCGACACTGATCCGGAACGCCTGCTCGGCCTCCAGCGACGAGCGCACGACAACCGCGAGGCGGGCGATCCGCGGCGCGTGCCGGCGATGGAACTCGGCCAGCGCCCGCTCCACGGTGGCGCGGTGCAGATGTGCCGCGCGCAGGTCGGTCAGCACTCCCTGCAGCGGCGGATCGCTCGCGCGCACCGCCGCGTGCGCCAATAGCGCGGCGGTGTAGCGCTCCACCGTCTCCAGCGTCCAGAAACCGCGCAAGGTGACGCAAAGCACGCCGAGGTCGACATCCACGTCGAAGTGAAAGGATGGCTGATCCTGAGCGGCGGGCATGGTTCCTCGACAGCATTGTTGTCGCGACGCGCGAGACCCGGGCCATGCACCCGAATCGGCACGATCGCCCGGGAGCGTCTCTGTCTCGCATTGGGACGGAGCCGGCAAGCATACGCGTTCCGGGTCAGTTTTCCGGCGCCGGTCTGTCGCGGATCGGACGTTTGTGACACACACGCGCGATGACCACCGCTACCGCCCCCCGCTCACCCGCCGAACTCACGTTGCGCGGGGTGCTGCTCGGCGGCGCGATCACCTTGTTGTTCACCGCCGCCAACGTCTATCTGGGGCTGAAGATCGGGCTGACCTTCGCGACGTCGATTCCGGCGGCGGTGATCTCGATGGCGGTGTTGCGCGCCTTCCGCGACTCGTCGATCCTGGAAAACAACATCGTCCAGACGGTGGCGTCGGCGGCGGGCACGCTGGCGGCGATCATCTTCGTGCTGCCCGGTCTGGTCATGATCGGCTGGTGGCAGGGCTTTCCCTTCGTCACCACCGCCGCGATCACCGCGACCGGCGGCGTGCTGGGCGTGATGTTCTCGGTCCCGCTGCGCCGCGCGCTGGTGGTCGATACCGTGCTGCCCTATCCGGAGGGCCGCGCCGCCGCCGAGGTGCTGAAGGTGGGCGAGGAAAGCCGCCATGGCGGGGCGGAGAGCGCGAAGGGGCTGTCGGCGATCGTCGCCAGCACACTGGCCTCCGCCGCCTTCTCGATCCTGACGCAGACGAAGCTGATCGCGGCGGAAGCCGCCGCCTTCTTCCGCGCCGGTGCGGGCGCGACCGGGGTGAGCGCGGGGCTGTCGTTCGCGCTGCTGGGGGCCGGGCATCTGATCGGGCTGTCGGCGGGAATGGCGATCCTGCTGGGCGTGGCGGTGGGCTGGTGGATCGTGCTGCCGCTCCTGACCGCCGCCGCGCCGCAGGCCGGCGACGTCGCCGCCTGGGCCAACGGCGTGTTTCGCAGCGACGTGCGCTTCTTCGGCGCGGGCGTGATCGGCGCGGCGGCGATCTGGACGCTGCTGCGCATCGCCGGGCCGGTGGCCGGGGGGCTGCGCGCCGCGATGTCGGCAAAGCGCGGCACCGGCGTGGCGATCGAGGAGCGCGACCTGCCGATCGGCATCGTCGCGGGCGTCAGCCTGGCGACGCTCGTCCCGATCGCGCTGCTGCTGCATTCGGTGATCGCGGGCGGGCCGCTGGCGGGGCGCGAATGGGCGCTGGTGGCGGGCAGCCTGATCTTCGTGGCGGTCATCGGCCTCGTGATCGCGGCGGTATGCGGTTACATGGCCGGATTGATCGGCGCATCGAACTCGCCGGTGTCGGGGATCGGCATCCTGTCGGTGATCGCCGCCGCCAGCCTGCTGGTCGGGCTGTTCGGGCGCGGCGGGCCGACCGATCAGACGCAGGCATTGGTCGCCTATGCGCTGATCGTCACCGGCATCGTCTTCGGAATCGCGACGATCTCGAACGACAATCTGCAGGATCTGAAGACCGGGCAACTGGTCGGCGCGACACCGTGGAAGCAACAGGTGGCGCTGGTGATCGGCGTCGCGTTCGGATCGATGGTCGTGCCGCCCGTGATGCAATTGCTTTATACCTCGTTCGGGTTCGCCGGGATGCCGGGCGCGGGGCCGGACGCGCTGCCCGCGCCGCAAGCCGCGCTGATCTCCGCGCTGGCGCAGGGCGTGCTGGGCGGAAACCTGAACTGGACGATGATCGGCTGGGGCGCGCTGGCGGGGGTCGCGGCGATCGTCCTGGACGAGGCGCTGGGGCGTGCCGGACGGCTGCGGCTGCCGCCATTGGGCGTCGGGCTGGGCATCTACCTGCCGATGAGCGCGACGCTTACCGTCGTCGTCGGCGCGGTGACCGGCCATTTCTACGACAAGGCCGCCGAGCGCCGTGCCGAGGGCGCGAAGCGATTGGGCGTCCTGACCGCGACGGGGATGATCGTGGGCGAAAGCCTGTGGAACGTGGTGTTCGCGGGCATCGTCTATGAAACGGGCGCCGAGGCGCCATTGGCGGTGATCCGGGGCTTCGAGGGGCCGGCGCTGATCCTGGGCACGCTCGTCTTCGCGGCGACCGCGTGGTGGCTCTATCGCCGCACCCGGCGCCTGCAAGCGGCATGACCCGCATCCGCCTGCGCTGGACCGGCGATCGCGGGGTCGGCACCGCCAGCTATACCGCCTATGCGCGCGATCATGTGATCGAGGCGGAGGGAAAGGTGGCGATCGAGGGATCGTCGGACCCGCGCTTCCGGGGCGATGCCGCGCGCTGGAATCCCGAGGAGTTGCTGCTCGGCGCGATCAGTGCGTGCCACCAATTGTGGTATCTGCACCTGTGCGCCGAGGCCGGCGTGGTCGTGACCGACTATCGCGACGACGCCGATGCGGTGCTGACGCTGGACGCCGGGGGCAACGGGCGGATCACCGAGGCGACGCTGCGCCCGGTCGTCACGATCGCGGCCGGGGATGCGGCGGTCGCGACGGCGCTGCACGGCGATGCGCAGGCACGCTGCTTCATCGCGCGCTCGCTCGCCTTTCCGGTCCGGCACGAGGCGGTCATCCGCCGCCCGGCGGTATAGCCGCGTTAACCATCGGGCGTTAGGGTGGCGCCATGGCATTCGTCATCGCGAGCAAGGAAGCCGGGAGCGGGGTGCGCACGCACCCGCGGCTGTTCGCGATCGTCGCCGCGCTGGCGCTGTTCGTGCGGTTGCTGGTGCCGGCGGGGTTCATGCCGCACGTCGCGCCAGGACATTTCGCGATCGTCGCCTGTCCCGGGGTGTCGCAAAGCGTGACGCACCACCACGGCCACGACGCCCCCGCGCATGACGGGTTCGAGCGGCCGTGCGCGTTCGCGGCGGTGGCCGCGGCGGCGGCGATCTTCGCGGTCGCGATGCTGCTCGCGCTACCGCTCGCCCCCCGCGCCGCGCGTTCGGTCCCCCATGTGGCGCCGCGCCGTGCGCGTGCCGCGCTACGCTGGCGCCCGCCGTTGCGCGCGCCCCCGCTATCGTCCTCGATCCGCTGAACATTTCCCGGCCCGCCGTGTGCGTGGCCCTGCGTCGAGGATGATCATCGATGTCTCCTTCCCGTCCGGCCGCGATCGCGGCCGAGCTCCAGCGCGCGGTATGGCGCTGGCATTTCTTCGCCGGCCTGCTGGTGCTGCCGTTCCTGTTCTGGCTGTCCGTCACCGGCGCGCTCTACCTCTACAAGCCTGAGATCGAACGGCAATTCTATGCCGAGTGGATCCATGTCACGCCGGCCAGATCCGCCCTGCCGCTGGAGACGCTGGCCGCGCGGGTCGGCGGCGCCATGGGGGGGGCGGTGACGCAGGTGCAGAAGCCCGCCGCGCTGGACGAAAGCTGGCGCGTGACGGTGCGGCGGGGTGACGGGAGCCTGCGGATGGCGTTCGTCGATCCGCATGACGCGCATGTCTTCGGCACCACCAATCCCGGTGGAATCATGCAGACCGTCAAGCACTTGCACAGCCTGGCGCTGGCGCGATGGGTCGGCAACTGGATGATCGAGATCGCCGCCGGCTGGTCGATCGTGCTGGTCGTCAGCGGGCTGTATTTGTGGTGGGGGCGCGGGCGCACGGTGTCGTTGCGCGGCAGGCCCGGCGGACGATTGTTCTGGCGCGACCTGCATGCCGTCTCGGGGCTGTTCGGGGGCGGGTTGATCGCGTTTCTGGCGATCAGCGGGATGCCGTGGAGCGCGGTGTGGGGCAAGAATGTCCAGGCCGGGGTCGCGGGGGCGGGCTGGGGACGGCCCGCGGCGCCGTCCGGTGACGCGCATGCCGCGCATGATCTGCCGTGGTCGTTGCAGCAGCATGCGATGCCGATGGGCGGCCCGCCGCGCGTGTCCGCCGACGCCGCGCTGGCGGCGGCGCGGGCGCGCGGGATGGCACCCGACTGGACGCTGACCTGGCCCGCAACGCCGGGTGCGCCCTATCTGGTCAGCGCGACGCTGGGGCCGTCGGGCGCGGCGCACGTCGTTTATGTCGATGCGGGCACCGGGCGCGTGATGCAGGACGCGCGCTTCGGCGATTTCGGGCGGCCCGCGCAGGTGATCGAGTGGAGCGCGGCGGTTCATCAGGGCAAGGAATATGGCGAGGCGAACCGGCTGGTCATGCTGTTCGCGTGCGTCGCGCTGGCGCTGCTGTCGATCAGCGCGCCGGTGATGTGGTGGAAGCGGGGGCCGCGTGGCCGCACCAGCCCGCCCGACGCGCGGACCGGCGCCGGGCTGCTGGCGATCATGGGCGTGGCGGGGGTGATCTTCCCGCTGACCGGGCTGACGATGCTGGCCGCGCTGGCCTATGGCCGGATCGGCGCGTGGGCGGCTCAGGCGAGCCGCGCGCGGAACAGCTGCCCCTCCTCCACGACATAGACGATCGCGAACGTGACGACGCCGATCGCCAGATACCCCAGCGTCAGCGGCAGCGTGGTGCCGGCATAGGATTGGCCGATCGCCGATCCGACCAGCACCGCGCCGACGCTGGTGATGAAGCCCTGGACCGAGGAAGCGGTGCCGGCGATCTGCCCGACCGGCTCCATCGCCATCGCGCCGAAATTGGATCCGCACAGGCCGATGCACGTCATGCTGAGCGACTGGAAGACCATGTAGCTGGTCAGCGTCTCCCACCCCATCCACACCACCGAGAGATGGAGGACCGAGAGCACGACCAGCGCCATGACCGCCGTCTGCGAGATCAGCCGGGTGCCCAGTCGTTCGACCAGCCGGCTGTTCAGGAACGACGCGACGCCCATCGCGCCCGCGCAGATCGCGAACAGCAAGGTGAACCGGTCCCCGGCGCCGAATTCGTCGACGAACACCTGCTGCGCGGTGGAGACGAAGGCGATGATCCCGCCGAAGGTGAGCGACGCGGCGAGCGCATAGCCGAGCGAATAGCGGTTGGTGAGCGTCAGCCGGTAGCTGTTGCCGAGATTGGCGAGCGAAATGGCGGTGCGGCGCGCGGCCGGCAACGTCTCCGGCAATCGCGCCAGCGTCCAGCCCAGCACCAGCGCCGCGAACCCGCCCAGCGCGTAGAAGACGAAGCGCCACGGCCCGATCACCAGCAATCCCTGCCCGATCGTCGGCGCGAGGATCGGCACCAGGAAGAAGATCATCTGCGCCACCGACATCGTCCGCGCCATCGCGCGGCCCGAGGCATTGTCGCGCACCACCGCGACCGCGATGACGCGGGTGGAGGCCGACATCAGACCTTGCAGCACGCGCGCGCCGAGCAGCGCGGCGAAGGTGGCGGAGGCGGCGGCGAAGATGCTGGCGCCGACGAAGCCGATCAGCGTCGCGACCAGCACCGGCTTGCGCCCGTAGCGGTCGGCGAGCGGGCCGTAGAGCAATTGCCCGACCCCGAAGCCCAGCACATAGGCGGTGACCACCCATTGCCGGTGATTGGCCAGATCGACGCCCAGATCGCGCCCGATATCGGCGAGCGCGGGGAGCATGAGATCGACCCCCAGCGCGTTCACCGCCATCACCGCCGCGACGAAGATCACGAATTCGGTGGGGCGCATCCCCGGCGGGGCGGCATGGGCTTTCATGACGTCATGTCCGTGATCAATCGAAAGGCTTGTCGATGCTGGGCTGCGGGGTGGTGAACCATGCCGCCCCAGCGTCCGTGACGTGGAAATGATCCTCCAGCCGGATGCCGAATCGGCCCGGCACGACTATCATCGGCTCGTTGGAGAAGCACATGCCCGGCGCCAGCGGCGTGCGGTCGCCGCGCACCAGATAGGCCGGCTCGTGGATCGACAGCCCGATGCCGTGCCCGGTGCGGTGCGGCAGCCCAGGCAGGCGATAGTCCGGCCCCAGCCCTTCGCGCACCAGCACGTCGCGCGCGGCGGCGTCGACCGCCTCGCACGGCACGCCCGGCGCCACGGCGGCGAAGGCGGCGGCTTGCGCGGCATGTTCGATGTCCCAGATCGCGCGCACCTCATCGGCGACCGGGCCAAAGGCATAGGTGCGGGTGATGTCGGAATGATAGCCCTCGACCCGGCAGCCGGTGTCGACCAGCACCACATCGCCCTCGGCCAGCGCGCGATCGCCGGGCAGGCCGTGCGGATAGGCGGTCGCCTGCCCGAACTGGACGATGCAGAAGGTGGACGCG
>CAJYSA010000085.1 GCA_913777325.1 uncultured Sphingomonas sp.
CGTGCGGACATCGCTCTTGCGGCGCACACCGGTCAATTCCGGAACTTCGGCCGATCCCTGGCGGATGATTTCGTAGCGGGCATTGGGAACCCGGATATCGCCTGAAATCAGCCCGCCGTTCGCACCGTTCTGAATACGGATATCGCCCGTCGCCGTGGCACCGAGCGCGTCGGAGCGGGCGAGCTGCGCGTTGCGCATCGCCACGCGGATATCGAGCGGGAAGCCCTGTGCGGCGGCCAATCCAACGCTTCCCTGCGCCTGCACCGTTCCCTGCCCGGCGCGGGCCTGCACCTGCGACAGTTCGAGTCGATCGTTGTTGAAGCGCGCTGCGATCTGCATGTTCGTCAGCCGCGTGCCGTAGGTTTCATTGGTGTAGGTCAGATTGTCGGCACGGACGAGGCCGTTGATGCGCGGTGCTCCGACCGTGCCCGCGAAGTCTGCCGCAATCGCGATCGGGCCGGACAATTGCTGCTCGGCCAACCCCGCGAGGCTGAAGAGCACACCCGACGGGCCGTTGTAGCGGATGCCGCCGGACAGCGGCCCCTGCATCAGCCGCGTCGTCCAGCTACCGCTGCCGCTCGGCGTCAGAGTCGCTACCATGCGTCCGACCGGGGTCGCGCCACGCTTGATGAGCGCGCGCCCCTCGCCCGCCGCGCTGGTCAGCCACCCCTGGAAGACGATATCCACCGGCTCGGACACCGACGTGAGACTGGAGCGGGTGAAGTTCGCCACGTTGACGCGCGCATCGGCACGGGGGAAAGCCTGCCCGGCCTCCTGGACGTAATCGACGCTGCCGGTCGCCTGGCCGCCAAGACCGAGATTCGGGACCAGGGCGTTCAGGAGCGACAGGTCGAGCTGATCGAGACGCATCTGAGCCTGCATCGGCCCACTGCCGCCAAATCGCCCCGCTAGCCGCATTGCACCCTTGTCGAACGTCAAGCGTGCGGGATCGAGGCGGTAGCCGCCACGATCGGGCACGATCCGCGCCGGCGCGGCGGTGCGGAAATTGACGCCATTGGCGGCGCCCTGCAACGCGACGAGGTACAAGGTCGGCGAGAGGCGCGCGTTGAGCGCCATGCGGAACGGCACGCTGTTGGACCCGGTCAGCAGCGCCTGCGCGGTGCCGGCGCCGCCCGCATAGTTCACACGACCGCGCCCCGCCTCGATGACGGTCGCGCCATAGCGCATGTCGGCGATCTGGGCATCGGCGCGCACCTCCGGCTTGTCGTACAGGACGATGTCGGCATTCAGGAGCGCGCGACCGATCGTGAAGTCGACCGCGCCGGGGATGCGCGCCGAGACGGCGCGCGCATTGACGCTGGCACGCTGATACTTGCCCTGCGCGCCCAGCGTCGCCAGCCCGTTCAGCCCCTGCCCGTTGAACCTGACCTGCCCGTCGAACGGACCGGCGGCGGTCTGCACCACGCGTCCGGCGAATTGCACACCCGCAAACAGCACGCGCCGGATGTCGACCGCCAGTTGCCGGCCGGGCGTGACCAGCACGTCGGCGGTGAACGGCCCGTAATTGGTGCCGCCGGTCGCATTGACCTGATAGGCGCCGCCACGACCGACGATGCGCGCGTCCAGATCGGCAAGCCCGATCCCGACACCCGGCCGCGGCGCGCGCAGCCGCACGACCGGCGCCGCCGCCGATCCTGTCACACGCGCAAATAGCGGGCCATATTGCGTAGAATATGCATCGGCATCGACCAGCAGCGCGCCACTAGCGGGATCGAAGCGGCCCTGCCCGCGCGTGATGCGGAACTGCGGCGCATTCATTTTCAGGCTCTGGAAGGTGACGACCCCCTCGGGCGAATAGCCGAAGCGCGTGCTAAGCACCGCATTGCCGCCCAGGAAGGACCGTGCGCCCTCGTTGAACAATTGCTTCGTCTGCACCGCGACGCGACCCGTGATGCCGAACCCACCGCGCGCGCCGGGGACCAGCTTCGCGTCGGTCTGGATGTTCAGGATGCCGACGCTATCGACGCGGAAGTTGTTGACCCGCCCCTGCAAGCCGCCCGTGTAGCGGCCGGTCTGCATGTTGGCGGCAATGATCGCGGTGGCGTCGATCGTGTCGGAGCGAATGCGCAGATTATCCGACAGGATGTTGGGCATCTGGATCGCCAGATCGCCGTCGACACGCGCGTTCGTCGTCAGCCCGCCCAGCGCCGGGTTGAGCCCCGCGATCCGCTTCGCCCGCGCATGAACCGGCACGAGGATGCGATCGCTGTTTACGCGCGCCAATCCCTCGGCATAGAGGTTCTCGACGCTCATCTCGCCGAAGCCGAGCGACGTCGCGCGAAGCTTATAGTCCACCGTCGGGGTCGCGAAGGCGCCGTTCAGCACCACGCGCGCCAGCACGTCACGCCCGCGCAGGTTGGGGGCGATCGCGCCGGGTGTCAGGAGCTTCGCATCGACCGCGAAATTGCCGAAGCGGCTGTTCTTCAGGTCGAGCATTCCACCCGCGTCGACCGCGAGCGCATCCGACGTCAGCTTGATGCGGGTATCCGCGCTGCGTTCGCCGAGCGTTACGTCTGCGGCGACCTGCAGGGCCGGCGCGGTCAGCCGCTCGACCGGCCCTTCGAGATAGAGGCCAGGGCGTGTTGGCCCGCGCACCTCGAAATGGCCATTGCGCGCGGTGAGCGACAGATTGGCCAATTGTCCGTCGCCCAGCGTGGCGAGCGCACGCCCCTGCCATGTCGCCCAGCTTCCGCGCCCGTTGATGGTCGCGGTCAACGGCGCTTTCAGGCCGGCGAGTTGCGCCACGACACCGCCGGTCGGCGCGGTCAGCCGGACGTCCACATCGAGCTTGTTGTCATCGGGCACCGCGTCGATCTTGACGCGCGCGACATCGCCGCCCGCGACGCCGGGCGCCCGAAGCGCCACGGCATCGACCAGCAATTGCGCGCGACGATCGGCGATATGCGCCTGTCCATCGAACCGTGCGATATGCCGCGCGCCGGACACGGCCGGCTCCATGACGAAGCGTGCGACCTGGATCCGCCCGATATCGATATCGAGGTCGGGCAGCAGCGGCGCATTGGGATCGGTCGGCTCGGTCGAGGGCTTCAGCTCGGGGTTGCGGCGCAACGTGATGAGATCGCTCGACACGCTGAGCACGTCGACATGGTTGTTGGCGAAGGCGAACGGGCGCCAGTTCACGTCCAGTCGCGGAGAGGTGAGGAACACCCCCTTCGGATCGCTGACGCGTACGTCGCTGAGCCGCATGCGGCCATAGAGCGATCCGTCGATACGCCCCACCTTGATGTTCAGGCCCGAGGCGGTGGTGTAGCCGCCAACCTGATCGGCGACGAAGCGTCGCCCCGGATCGGTGTTGATCCCCAAGACGATCGCGACGATCATCAGCAGCAGCGTCAGCAGCGCGATGCCGATCCACTTCACGATCCGCAGCCAAAGGGCGCGCGGACGTCCCGTTTCCACCACGTCCTCGCGCGGCGCCAGCGTGTCGTCAGCCATCAGAACGCCTGCCCGATCGAAATGTAGAGCGCGACCTTGGCATCGCCGGGGCGCGGATTGAGGGGCGTCGCGACATCGACGCGCATCGGGCCGAAATTGGTGTAGAAGCGACCACCGATGCCGGCGCCGAACTTCAGGTCGCTGGCATTCGGCAGGCTGCTTTCGTACGCATTACCGGCGTCGAGGAATGGCACGATCCCGAAATTGCCGAAGCGATAGCGGGCCTCGATCGAGAATTCGTTGATGCTGCGCCCACCGATCGGGCGGAGATCGCGCGCCTCGTCCCGGTCCTTGTCGCCCGGCACCAGCGACGACGCCGGCTCCAACGGCCCCAGGCGTTGGAAGCCGTAGCCGCGCACCGATCCGCCGCCGCCACCGTAGTAACGGCGCGATGGGGCGATGTCGTCGCGCGCGATCCCGAAAATGCTGCCGGCGCGCACGCGTCCCGCGATCACCAGCTTGTCGGACACCGGATAGTAAGCGGTGCCTTCCACCAGCGTGCGCGCATAGGGCTGAACCGACCCCTGCACCGATGTCTCCGGGCTGAGGTTCAGCTTCAGCCGGTAGCCCCGTGTCGGGTTGAGCAGATTGTCCGACGTGTCGAACAGCACCTGCCCCGGCAAGGCCAGCACGCCATAGGTGCGCCGGGTCCGATCGTTCTCGCCGAAGTCGAACACGCTTTCGTTCGTGCCCACCAACTCGAAGCCGTAGGAATAGGTGAACCGCTTCTGCCAGATCGGGGTCGAATCATAGGAGATCCGCCCGGCGAGCGTGCCCGTGAACGCCTCGAACGCGTCGTAATTGGCCCGCAACGCGCTGGCGATCAGCGTGACAGTGCGGTCGCGCCGCCCCGCATTCTGCCGCCGGAACGTGGCGGACACGCCCTGCTGCTGCGTTCCCGCGATCGCACCGAGGATCAGCGCACCTTCCGGGGGGAAGCGGTTGCGGTTGGTGAAGGTGCCCTCCACGGTAACGCCCTGCCCGGTCTGGAAGCCCGCCCCACCCGACAGGCTCTTGGCCGGTCCGCGCGTCTGGCGCACCATCAGGTCCACCTGTTCGGTGCCGTCGGGCAGGATCGTGCCGGTGCGCACCGGCTGCACACCGACGCCGTTGAACAGCCCGGTCGCGACCAGCGCCTCGCGCAGGTCATCGGCCTTGCGATTGTCGTAGAGCTGTCCCTCATCGAAACGCGGAAAGACATTCAGGTGCTTCAGATCGAACACCGGGTCGCCCTCGGTGCGCAGCACCCCGAACGACGAGCGCGGGCCGGTGTCGACCGGCAGCGTGTAATCGCCGCGCCCGGTCTGCTCGTCGAGCAGAATGTCCCGCTCGCCGACCTTGACGAACGGATAGCCTTGTTGCGGCAGCTTCAGGCTGACGTTCGCCTCCGCGCCCTGCACGCGTGCCGCCTCGATCGGATCGCCGGTGCGCAACGGCAATTCCTTGCGCACCAGATCGGGCGGCGTGGTGGGCTGCGTCTGCACGGTAATCGTGCCCAGCTTGTATTGCTGGCCGGGCGTCGCGCTGACGATCGCCTTCAGTCGCTGCTTCTCGCCAGGCACGTTCTCGATCGTCGAGATGGCGGTGCCGTCATAATAGCCAAGCGACTTCATCAGCCGCACGGCGAGTTGCTCGTCCTCGCGCCCGCGCGCGGCGACCTGCGTGGCGTTGTCAGCCTTGCCCTTGCCCTCGCGCAGCGCCGACAGCGAATTGAACTCGTCGGTCAGCCCGAGCGGGTCGAGGCCACGTACCTCGCTGGCGTAGCGGATGTCGGGCGCCTCCTGATCCTTGATGTCGGCAACGCTGCGCAAGGGCTCCGAATTGAACGCCGACAACGGCTCCAGCGGTTGCGCGAGCGCCGCGTCGGGTGCGGGCGGCGGCGGCAGTTCGCCGGGGGTGATGGGTTGTGCGGCCGCATCGCGTGCCGGAGCCGGCACGCTCGCCGCGGTGGCCGGCGCATCGGCGGGCATCGGCTCCAGTGGGGCATTGATGTCATCCGACAGCGGCGGCAGCGCGCGGTCGAACTCGGCATCGGGCACGATCGGCGCATCGACCGTTGAGGCGCCCTGTTCCGGCGGAGCGTCCGGGCCTCGCGCCGGTGCTGTGCCGGGCGTCTGCATTTGCGCCTGCACCGTGCCCGCAACCAATGCACACCCGGCACAGGCCAGGAGCAGACGGGAGTGACGAACCGAAAAAACCAAGAACTACGCCCCTTTGCGCAGGAAACTCCGGCGTTCCGGTACGGCTTCCTGTGTCGGGGCAACGATCCACCGGCGAAACGGTTGCGCGCGGCGCGACTGGCGTGCGACCAGCGGAGCCCCTAGGAGGAGCGCAACGAACGCTGGGAGAGCGCATGAACTTCGATCTCGACGACGATCATCGCATGATCGCGGAGCTGGCGCGTCGCTTCGTCGACGACGAGCTGGTGCCGCTGGAAAATGGCGTGCTCGAACGCGACGCGGCCGGGCACGGGCTTGAGTTGACCGCCGACGAACGCGCGCGGGTCGACCAGATTTCTCGCGAGCTGGGGCTGTGGGGACTGGACGCCCCAGCGGATGTGGGGGGAACCGATCTCCCGGCGGTGGCGATGGTCGCGGTAAACGAGGCGCTGGGCCGCACGATCGTGCCGTGGACGATGCCGCCGGATTCGCCCAACCTGCGGATGCTGGCCGCCACGGTCGATGAACGGCAGCGCGCGGCGTATCTGGCGCCCTATGCTCGTGGCGAGACGATCTCGGCGATCGGCATCTCCGAACCGGGCGCAGGATCGGACCCGGCGGGCATGAAGACCACCGCCGTGCGCGACGGCGACGATTGGGTGCTGAACGGTCGCAAGATCTGGATCACCAAGGCCGACCGCGCCGACTTCACGATCGTGATCGCGGTCACCGACAAGGAAAAGCGCCAGCGCGGCGGGATGAGCGCGTTCCTGGTCGATCGCGACGCACCCGGCTTCTCGGTCGTGCGCCCGATTCCGATGATCGGGGGCGAGACGACCTATGAGGTCGCGCTCGACGATTGTCGCGTTCCCGGCTGGAAGCTCTTGGGCACCGAGGGTCAGGGGTTCGCGCCGATGCAGTTGCGCCTCAACACGCGCCGCGCCGAGATGGCGGCGAATGCGATCGGGATGGCGTCGCGCGCGCTCGACATGCTGGTCGACTATGCGCCGCAGCGGACCACGTTCGGCAGGCCGCTGAGCGAGCGGCAGACGGTGCAGAACTGGGTCGCCGACGCCGCGATCCGCATCCACGCCGCGCGGCTGATGGCGTATGATTGCGCGTGGAAGATCGATCAGGGCCGCGACGCCCGCACCGAAGTGTCGATGCTCAAGAGCTTCGCATTGGAAATGGCGTGGGAGGTGCTCGACCATGTCATGCAGGCGTTCGGCGCGATGGGGATGACCCGCGAACTGCCGCTGGCGCAGATGGCGGCGCGCATCCGCCTGATGCGGATCTACGACGGCCCGACCGAGATCCATAACTGGGTCGTGGCCCGCAACCTTCTGGGAACCCGTGCATGAAGCAGCATCTGTCCGTTACCCGCGAGGGCCATGTCGCGACCATCGTCATCGACCGGGCACCGCACAATCACGTCAACGCGGCGCTGATCCATGCCCTTGCCGACGTGCTCGACGAATGCGACGCCGATCCCGAGGTTCGGGCGGTGGTGCTGGCGACCGAGGGGCGCGTCTTCTGCGGCGGTGCCGACCTGACCGGTGACAAGCCGCTGGTCGACGAGCATGGCGAAAGCGAAACGCCGGCGCTGTATCGCGGAGCGGTGCGGCTGTTCTCCGCGAGGAAGCCGATCGTCGCGGCGATCCAGGGCGCGGCGGTCGGGGCCGGACTTGGTCTCGCGCTCGTCGCGGATTTCCGCGTGGCGGCGCCCGAGGCGCGTTTCTCCGCCAATTTCGTGACGCTCGGCTTTCATGCCGGATTCGGGATCAGCCTGACCCTGCCGCGCGTGATCGGCGAGCAGCACGCCAGCCTGATGCTGCTGACCGGGCGTCGCGTGAAGGCGGAGGAGGCGCTGCGCTTCGGGCTGGTCGATCAGATCGCACCGGTCGGCGAGGTGCGCGCGGCGGCGGCGGCGCTGGCCGCCGAGATCGCCGTCAACGCGCCGCTGGCGGTGGAGGCGACCCGAGCAACGCTACGCGCCAATCTCGCCGAAGCGGTCCGCACGCGCACGGAGCATGAACGCGCCGAGCAGGATCGATTGATGCAGACCGCTGACTTTCGCGAGGGGCTTCAGGCAGTTGCGGAGCGACGCCCCGGAAATTTCAGTCGTGCCTGACGAATAAAAGTTCGCCCGTGCGAAACATTTGCGACAAATAGCGCTTAGCCGGTGAGACTTCCCGGGTTCGGACAGGGCAGAGAGTGACGATACGTTCAACGGTACGGCGGGCGCGCACCGCATCCGGGCTGGCGAGCCTTGCACTGCTGCTCGCGCTCTCGGCGTGCGGCGGTGGCGAGGGCGCCTCGGCGAAGGGCAAGGGCGGCCCCGGCGCCCCCGGCAGCGGCCCGACCACCGTCGGCTATGTCATCGTCCAGCCGACCTCGGTCGAATCGGTTAGCGAGCTTCCCGGCCGTACCGTCGCCTACGAAAGCTCGCAGGTCCGCCCTCAGATCACCGGCGTGATTCAGAAGCGCTTCTTCACGGAGGGCGCGCTCGTAAAGCGCGGGCAGCCTCTGTATCAGATCGATCCGTCCATCTATCGCGCCGCCGCCAACCAGGCGCTCGCCAACGTCGCCAATGCGCAGGCCACCTTCGCCGCCGCCAAGATCCGCGCGGATCGCTACAAGCCGCTCGCCGACATGGAGGCGATCAGCGCGCAGGATTACACCGATGCGGTCGCTACCCAGCGGCAGGCCGCCGCGCAGATCGGCGTCAACACCGCGCAACTCGACAGCGCACGCGTCAACCTGCGCTTCACCACCGTCCCCGCGCCGATCACCGGGCGCATTGGGCGGTCGCTGTTCACGGTCGGCGCGCTGGTCAGCGCGACGCAGGCCGATCCGCTCGCGACGATTCAGCAACTCGATCCGATGTTCGTCGACATCCAGCAATCGAGCGCCAACCTGCTCGCGCTGCGTCGCGCATTGGCCGGCGGCGGCGCGGTGCCGGCGCGTGCCGAGGTGACGCTGAAGCTGGAGGACGGTACCGATTACGGGATCAAGGGCGTCGTCGAATTTGCGGAGGTCGTGGTCGATCAGAGCACCGGCACCGTGACGTTGCGCGCGCGCTTCCCCAATCCGCAGGGGCTGTTGCTGCCGGGCATGTTCGTGCGCGCGCAATTCGCGCAGTCGATCCAGAAGAACGCCTTCCTGGTGCCGCAAACCGCGATCTCCCGCGACGCGAAGGGCAATGCGACGCTGTTCGTCGTGGGCGCGAACAACAAGGCCGAGCAACGTACGGTCAAAGCCGACCGGACACAGGGACAATATTGGGTCGTCACCGGCGGGCTGAACGGCGGGGAACGGGTCATCACCCAGGGGCTGGCGAACCTGCGTCCCGGCGGCTCGATCAAGCCGGTGCCCGGCAACGCCCCGCAGCCGGTGAAGGCGCCATCGCCTGAGGAACTGAAGAAGATGCAGGGCAGCGCCAAGGGCAAGGCGGGCTAAGCCCCATGTCCCGCATCTTTATCGACCGCCCCATCTTCGCATGGGTGCTGGCCATCATCGTCATGCTGGCGGGGGTCGGCGCGATCCTGTCGCTGCCGATCGCGCAATATCCCGACGTCGCGCCGCCGCAGGTGTCGATCCGCGCCACCTTCCCCGGCGCGAACGCGCAGACGATCCAGAACAGCGTCACGCAGGTGATCGAGCAACAGCTGACCGGGATCGACGGGCTGCTGTATTTTCAGTCCAGCTCGTCGAGCCGCGGCTCGGTGACGATCACCGCCACCTTCGACAAGGGCACCGATCCCGACATCGCGCAGGTGCAGGTCCAAAATCAGGTCCAGCAATCGCTGAGCCGCCTGCCCCAACAGGTGCAGCAACAAGGGCTGGTGGTCAGGAAGTCCAACCCGGACTTCCTGTTGATCGTCGGCGTGTACGACACCACCGACAAGCTGACCAATCAGGACGTGTCGGACTTTCTCGTCTCCAACCTGCAGGATCCGCTCGGGCGAATTCAGGGCGTCGGCGACACCAACGTGTTCGGTTCGCAATATGCGATGCGGATCTGGCTCGACCCGGCCAAGCTCAACAGCTTCCAGTTGATGCCCGGCGATGTCGTCACTGCAATCCAGAACCAGAATACCGAGGTCGCGGCGGGCGAGATCGGCGGACAGCCCAGCCCGTCGACGCAGATGCTGAACGCGGTCGTCACCGCGCAGTCGCGCCTCCAGACGCCCGCGCAATTCGCGCAGATCATCCTGAAGACCGAACCGGACGGCGGCACCGTCCGGTTGTCGGACGTCGCGCGGATCGAGCTGGGTGCGGAAAGCTACAACGCGTTCAGCCGCGTCAACCGCCATCCCGGTGCGGGGATCGCGGTGCTGCTGGCGCCGGGCGCCGACGCGCTGAAGACCGCCGAACTGGTCAAGGCGCAGGTCGAGCAGGCGTCCAAGGCGTTCCCGCCCGGCGTGACCTACGCCTTCGCCAACGACACCACCGACTTCATCAAGCTGTCGATCGAGGAAGTGGTCAAGACGCTGATCGAGGCGATCATCCTGGTCGTGATCGTCATGTTCGTCTTCCTGCAAAGCTGGCGCGCAACGCTGGTCCCCGCGATCGCGGTGCCGGTGGTGCTGCTGGGCACATTCGCGGTCTTCTATGTCGCGGGCTTCTCGATCAACACGCTGACGCTGTTCGGGCTGGTGCTGGCGATCGGCCTCTTGGTCGATGACGCGATCGTCGTCGTCGCGAATGTCGAGCGGCTGCTGGAGGAAAACCCCGGCATGACCCCGCGCGAGGCGACGATCGAATCGATGAAGGAGATCACGGTCGCCCTCGTCGCGATCGCGCTGGTGCTGTCGGCGGTGTTCATGCCGATGGCGTTCTTCGGCGGGTCAACCGGCGTGATCTATCGGCAATTCTCCCTGACGATCGTCTCGGCGATGGTGCTGTCGGTGCTGGTCGCCGTCATCCTGTCGCCGGCGTTGACCGCGACATTGCTGAAGCAGACGCACGACCAGCATGGCGATCCGATTGAGGAAAGCTGGATCGGGCGCAAATTCCCGCGCGTCGCGCACGGGCTGGAGCGCGCGCGCGACGGCTTCAACAATACGTTCGACCGGGGCGTGGCGCGCTACGTTGCGGGCGTGCGGCGGGTGATCGACCGCAAGGCGCTGTTCCTGCTGATCTACCTGTTGACTGTCGCGCTGCTGGCGGTGCTGTTCCTGCGGATGCCGACCGGCTTCCTGCCGACCGAGGATCAGGGCGCAGCGATCGTCCAGTTCCAGTTGCCCGCCGGTGCCACCCGCTCGCGCACCGAGGAGGTGCAGCACAAGGTCGAGGATTATCTGGCCACCAGCGAGGGCGCGAACGTCCGCACGATGTTCACGGTCAGCGGCGGGGGCGGCGGCGGTGCCAGTGGGCAGAACACCGGCCAGGGCTTCGTCAATCTGGCACCGTGGGACAATCGCCACGGCAAGGAGAACACCGCCGATTCGATCGTGGCGCGCGCCTCTGCCGCCTTCCGTGGCCTGCGCGATGCGCGCGTCTTCGCGCTGGTGCCGCCGGCGGTGCGCGGCCTTGGCCAGTCGAACGGCTTCACGATGGAGTTGCAGAATTCCAGCGGGATGACGCAGGAGCAATTCGCCGCTGCCAAGGACAAATTGCTCGCCGCCGCGAATGCCGATCCCGAACTGGCGTCGGTGCGGCTGACCGAATTGCCGGATACGCCCACGCTGAAGATCGATATCGACCAGCAGAAGCTCGCCGCGTTCGGGCTGACGCAGGCCGACGTCAACACCACGCTCTCGACCGCCTGGGGTGGCCGCTACGTCAACGACTTCGTCGATCGCGGGCGCGTGAAGCGCGTGTTCGTGCAGGGCGACGCGCCGTATCGCGCCGCGCCGACCGACCTGAACCAATGGTTCGTGCGCGGATCGAACGGGCAGATGGTGCCCTTCGCCGCCTTCGCGCAGATCGGCTGGAGCCAGGCGCCGGTCACGCTGTCGCGCTTCAACGGCATCCCGTCCTACGAATTCCAGGGCGCTGCCGCCGAGGGGAAGAGTTCGGGCGAGGCGATGGCGCGGATCGAGCAACTGGCGGCGGAAATCCCCGGCACCAGCGTGTCATGGGCGGGCCTGTCGTTCCAGGAACGCCTGTCGGCGGGGCAGGCGCCGCTGCTCTATGGTCTCTCGATCCTCGTCGTGTTCCTGTGCCTGGCCGCGCTATATGAAAGCTGGTCGATCCCGTTCGCGGTCCTGCTCGTCATTCCGCTGGGCCTGATCGGCGCGATCCTGTTCACGACGCTGCGCGGCCTCGTCAACGACGTCTACCTCCAGATCGGCTTGCTGACGACGATGGGGCTGGCGGCGAAGAACGCGATCCTGATGATCGAGTTCGCCGAGCAGGAGGAGAAGAAGGGCAAGCGCGTGATCGACGCCGCGCTGGAGGCCGCGCGCATCCGATTGCGCCCGATCCTGATGACCAGCCTCGCCTTCATCTTCGGCGTGTTGCCGCTGGCGATTTCGACCGGCGCGGGTGCGAACAGCCGCATCGCGATCGGCACGTCGGTGATCGGCGGCATGGTCACCGCGACGGTGCTGGCGATCTTCTACATCCCGCTGTTCTTCGTGCTGGTCCGGCGCGGGTTCCGCGACGGGTGGAAAGGGCTGCGCCGTGGCGCCGACCCCAGCGCGGATTCGTCCCCGGACGACCACGGCCCGCACGACCATGGCGGGCCATCCGGGGCGGACGCGCCCAAGCAGTTGCCGCGTCCGATCGACAAGCCCGCGCTGCCCGCGCCGGAGGGGGCATGATGTTTCGCCGTATCGCCGCTCTTTGCACCTCGGTCGCGCTGGCGGGCTGTTCGCTCGCGCCCACCTATATCCGCCCTGCCCCGCCGGTCCCGACCTCCTGGCCGGTCGGTGACGCGTACGTGCGCCAGAGTGAGGCGGCGCTACCCAGCGTCACCTATCGCGACATCTTTCGCGACTCGCGCTTGCAGGCGCTGATCGCTCAGGCACTGGTCAACAACCGCGATCTGCGCATCGCGGTCGCCAATATCGAGGCGACGCGCGCGCAATATCGTATCCAGCGCGGCGACCTGTTCCCGCAACTGAACGCGACCGGCGCCTATAGCTATCGCGAGAGCAGCCGCGGTGGCGTCAATACCGGGATCAACACCGGCGGTGGCGTCGGCAACGGCGGCACGGGCACCGGCACAGGAGGCACGGGCACCGGCGGGACTGGCGCGGGCACGAACCCCGGCGCGGGCACCGGGGGCACCGGCGGCACGACCGTCATCTCGGGATCGAACAGCACGTTTCAGGCGCAACTGGGCATCACCGCGTTCGAGATCGACCTGTTCGGTCGCGTGCGGTCGCTGACCGGCGCGGCGCTGTCGCGCTATTTCGCACAGGAAGCGGCGGCGCGTGCCACGCGGCTGACGCTGACCGGCGATGTCGCGAGCGCGTGGCTCAGCTATGCCGCCGACAAGAGCCTGCTGACCGTCGCGGAACAGACCGCGGTCGCGGCACGCGCCAGCGTGCGGCTGACCGATGCACGACGCCGTGGTGGGGTGTCGCCGCGCACCGACGTGCGACAGGCCGAACAGATTCTGGCGACCGCCGAAGCCGATCTGGCCGAGCAGCGCACGTTGCTGGCGCAAGACGTCAACGCGTTGCAGCTGCTGGTCGGCGCGCCGGTCGATCCCGCGCTGCTACCCGCCGGCATCGAGCAGGCGGCGCAGACGATCGGCGAGCTTCCCGCCGGAATCGACTCCGGCGTGCTGCTACGCCGACCCGACGTGGTGCAGGCCGAATACAGCCTGCGCGCCTTCAATGCCGAGATCGGCGCGGCGCGTGCGGCCTTGTTCCCGCGCATCTCGCTGACCGGGCTAGTCGGCTTCGCGAGCACCGCGTTGCGCACCTTGTTCTCCGGAGACTCGTTCAATTGGGCGGTCGCGCCCAATGCCAGCTATCCGATCTTCCGTGCCGGGGCGGGGCGCGCCGGGGTCGATTACAGCGTGGCGCAGCGCGACGCCGCGCTCGCCAGCTATGAACAGACCATCCAGTCGGCATTCCGCGAAGTGTCCGACGCACTGGCGCGGCGCGGCACGATCACCGAGCAGCTCGCCGCCAATCAGCGCTTCTACGTCGCCGCGCAGGATACGTTGAACCTGACCAACGCGCGCTATCGCGGCGGCATCGACACCTATCTGACGTCGCTAGATGCGCAGCGGCAGCTCTATTCGGCGCAGCGGACGCTGGTGCAGACGCAATTGGTGCGCGCGACCAACCTCGTCACCCTCTATCGCACCTTGGGCGGCGACTCGCTGCTCGACGCTACCGATCAGGGGCCGCGACCGGCGGCCCGCTGACCGGCGGGCGCCGCGTGTCAGGCGGTTGGATCGTTGCCGCCGCCCGGCGCCACCGCCGCCCGGCCGAATTGCATGATGAGCTGCCCGATCTCGCGCGCCTGCTCCATCGATCGCTGGCCCTGCCCGCGAAGATAGTCGCTCTGGATCTGCATCACCTGCGACAGATCTTTGGCCTGTGAAGCGGCGCGCATCGCGGCGAATGCCTCCTGCGTGTTCGCCTCGACCTGGTCGAGGATCTTCGTGCTGATCGTCTGCCCGCTTTCCATCATGTGCTGGCCGGATGTGCGCATCCGGTCGGTCGCCTGCTGCGCGGCGTCGGCGGCGGCGCGGCCCATGTCGTTGCGTTGATCGGTCATCCTTGCTCTCCCTTGGCCTAGCGGCAGGCTGCACGTTCGCGGTCAACCCGGCAAGGCGGTGCTTGGTTGCCGGGAGCGCCACCGCCGCGCTGGCAAAAACCCGTCCGGGACGGTATCATCCTGGCATGTCTTTCTTCGCGACGACGATCGCCCCTGCCCTGCTGATCCCCGTGCTGTTCGCAGCGCCCCCGCTGCGCGCGCAGGAGCCGGCCGGTGCCGACATGTGCGCCGCGGCGCGTCCGGCCTTTCCGATCGGGTTCGAGGGGTGGAGCTCGCGCACCGCGTTCGATGCCGGTTCGGGCGCGCGGCGGAGCTGCGGCTGGTGTCGTTCGACCGGCTGGCGCCCGCAACCGCGCCGGGCCGATCCGCCGATGCCGGCGGCAATGCCGGGATGGCACTTTTTCAGGTCGCGCGCGCCGGCACCTATCGCATCGCGCTGGGCGCGCCGGCGTGGATCGACGTGGTGCGCGCCGGGCGCGCGCTGCCCGCCGCCGCGCACGGGCATGGCCCGGCGTGCACGGGAATTCGCAAGATGGTCGATTATCGTCTGTCGCCGGGGCGCTACATTCTGCAACTGACCGGCGCGCAGGCGACGACGCTGCCGGTGATGATCGCCCATCGGCAGAAGGACGCGGCATGATCCACTTGCTTCTGTCGCTGGCGCTCTCCGCCGCGCCGCATGTCACCTCGCCCGTGGCGCCTCCGGTGACCGTGCCGACCCCGCTGGCCGCCGCCCCCGCACCCACGGCGCTTACTCGCGTGATCCTGACCACGGCGGCGGGCCCGATCGTGATCGGGGTCGATACGAAAGCTGCGCCGATCACCGCCGCCAATTTCCTGAAATATGTCGATGGCAAGAAGCTGGACGGCGTGTCCTTCTACCGCGCGGTGAAGGTCGCAGACGGCTACGGCCTGGTCCAGTTCGGCACCCGCAACGACCCGAAGCGGACACTGGCACCGATCCGGCACGAGCCGACGACTCAGACCGGGCTGAGCCATACCGACGGCACGATTTCCATGGCGATGGCGTCGCCAGGCACCGCCACCGGCGATTATTTCGTCACGGTCGGCGATCTGACGTCGATGGACGCGAAGGACGGGCAACCCGGCTTCGCGGCCTTTGGGCGGGTGCTGGAGGGGATGGACGTGATCCGCACGATCCTGGCCGCGCCGACTTCGCCCACCTTGGGAGAGGGGGCGATGAAAGGGCAGATGCTGGCCCCCACGATCCGCATTGTCACCGCCCGACGCGCGCCCTGACGCTTCCGCCGGCATGACGGATCGGTTACAGCGGTGACCAAAGGAGTCCGATCATGACCAGCACGCTCGCCACCCGCAACGACTGGACGGCGATCGGCGCCGCCGATCTGGCCGAGGTGATCGCGTTGCGCCGGGCGATCCATGCCGAGCCGGAGACCGGGCTTCACTGCCCGTTGACCACCGCCAAGGCCAAGGCTGCGCTCTCGGGTTTGCCGCTCGAGATCCATGACAGCACCAGCACCACCGGCTTCGTCGCGATCCTGCGCGGCGGGCGGGGCGGCGCGGGCTCGAACGGGCGCACCGTATTGTTGCGTGGCGACATGGACGCGCTGCCGATGACCGAGGAGACCGGCTTGCCGTTCGCCTCCACCATCCCGGGGCGGATGCATGCCTGTGGCCATGACGCGCACACCGCGATGCTGGTCGGCGCGGCAAAGGCGCTGTCGGCGCGCCGTGACGCGCTGTCGGGCACGATCGTGTTCATGTTCCAGCCCGGCGAAGAAGGGCATCACGGCGCACGGCACATGATCGCCGACGGGCTGCTTGATATCGCGCGTCCCGAGGCGGCGTTCGCGCTGCACATCCTGCCCAATGCGCCGGCCGGCACGTTCGTCGGGCGAGAGGGTGCGATGCTCGCCTCCACCGACACGGTTCTGGCGACGGTGCGCGGGCGCGGCGGGCATGCCGCGATGCCGCATGAGGCGGTCGACCCGATCCCGGTCGCCTGCGCGATCGTCACCGCGCTGCAACAGCATGTCGCCCGGCGCGTACCGGTGGCCGATCCGGCGGTGCTGACGATCACGCAAATCCATGCCGGATCGTCGCACAACATCATCCCGGAGGATGTGCAACTGACCGGCACGCTGCGCACCCTGTCCGATGCCACCCGCACCGCGATGCGCGAGGCATTTCACCAGATCGCACAGGGGATCGCCGCCGCGCATGGCTGCGTCGCGGAGACGTCGATCGAGGAAGGCTATCCGGTGACGAGCAACGATCCGCGCGCCACCCGCCTGCTGCGCGAGCTGTCGGCGGAGGTTCCGGGCGGCAACGGCTGGACCGCGATGCCCGCGCCGATGATGGGCGGTGAGGATTTCAGCTACGTCCTGCGCGAAATCCCCGGTGCGATGGCATTCGTGGGCGTCGCGGCGCCGGGCACCGATTGGCGCACCAATCCGCCGCTCCACAACACGCGCATGACAATCGACGAGGACGTGATGGCGACCGGGGTGGCGATGCATTGCGCGATCGCCGAGCGCTTTCTGGAGCGGGGACTGGACTGACGCCGGTGAGCGCGATGACGATGCTGCGCGACGCCACCGGCGCCGCGCACGAGCGGGTCGATGCGGCGTTCGGCGCGCACGATTTGTCCTCCCCCGACGCATACCACCGCTTCCTGTCGGCGCATGCGCGGGCGCTGCCCGCCGCGGAGCGCGTCATGGCGGCATTGCCGTTCGCCCGCACGCTGCCGCTGCGCGCACCGCTGCTGGAAGCCGATCTGGCCGACCTGGGCGCTCCTTTGCCCGCACCGATGGCGTTCACGCCGGGTGAGGACGACGCCACCCTCTGGGGTGTGCTCTACGTCGTCGAGGGGTCGCGACTGGGCGGTGCGCTGCTCGCAAGGCAGGTGCCGTCCCATATGCCGCATGCCTACCTCGGTGCGGTGCATGCGCCGGGCCAGTGGCGCGCGATCCGCGCCGCGCTCGATCAGGCGGCGGCGGGGCGCGACGCGGCATGGAACGCACGGATGATCGCGGGCGCGCTGGCGACCTTCGCGCTCTACGAAGGCGCGGCGGGCGCGCGATAGCGCGCTACGGCGCCTCTATCGGTGCGGTCAGCACGGCACGCAGCCCCGGATCGTTGTCGAGGTAATCCATCTCGCCATCGATCCGCTGGATCACCGCGCGCATCATACGGCTGCCGAACCCCTCGGCACCGCCCTGCTTGCCGACCCCCTGATCGGTGACGATCAGGCGCAGCCGGTTCCGGAACTCCTCCAGGATGATCTCGATCGGCCCGCCACGCTGCCCCGGATACGCATATTTCGTGGCATTGATGATCAGCTCGGCGGCGATCAGGCCGATGTTCACCGCGCGGTCGGTGGGGATCAACACCGGCGCGAGCGACATCGACATCGCCTGCGCCCAATCCTCGCCCAGCGAAGCCTTCAGATCCTCGATCAGCTCGCCCAGATAGCGGCTGAGATCGATCGTCTCGATCTGATCGTCGCGGTAGAGCCGACGGTGCACCAGCGCGACCGCCGACAATCGCGAGCGTGCCTCGCGCAGCTGGTCCGCGACCACGCCCGGTCCCGCGTCGCGCGCCTGGATGGCGAGGAAGGAAGACACGAGCTGCAGGCTGTTCTGCACGCGATGATCCACCTCGCGCATCAGCAGATCCTTCTGCGCGAGCAACGCGTCCTTCTCCGCGCCCGTCCGCTCCAGTTCCTGATTCAGCCGTCGCAACTCGCTGGACGCGCGCGCCTCCCGCAACAGCCGGCGCAACCGCCCGGCGCCTTCCACCTGCTCCAGCGTCCAGCGACGCGAACGGCCGCGCACCGTTTCGCGCCAGGATTCGAAGGAGGCGCGCGGGTGGAGCGTCGCGGAGGGATCGAGCGGCACCGCCTTGTGCGGGTTGCCGGCCCATTCGATCTCCTCGATCTGCTCGACGCGCAGCCACAACAGCGCGTGGCGCTCGTCCAGCCGCAACGCCAGCACGCCCGCGACGGACCCGAACGCCTGCCCGTCAGGCCAGACCGCCGTGAGCTCGCGCGTATGGAACGGCGTGCCGTCGTCACGCGCCGGCAGCCAGCGCACCAGATCGAGCAGATCGGCATCGGACGGCGCCACGCCGCTGGTCAGCACCGACCGGTCGCGAACCAGCGCGAAGCCGTCGGCGTCCAGCATCCGGCGCAGTTCCTCGGCGCGCTGGGAGAGGACGCGGTGGACGTCGTCGTCCTGCGCCAGCAACGGACGCAGCGCATCCTCCTCGCTGCGCAGCGCCAGCCGGCCGCGATACGCCTCCGCCTCTTCCTTCGCCAAAATCTGTCGTGCGAGTGCCCCGGCCATCGCCGCGCCCGCGGCGCGAACGTTGCGCGGCATCAGCCGCGGGGTCATGTTGTGGCAGGCGACCAGCCCCCACAGCAGCCCGTCCTTGACGATCGAGATCGACGCCGACGCCTGCACGCCCATGTTCCGCAGATATTCGACATGAATGGGCGACACGCTGCGGATCGCGACGTCGCTGAGGTCCACGCCCTCGAACCCGGCGGGACGGAGCGGCGCCGGGACATAGTTCGCGTCCGGAATCACGCGCGTACGATTGCGCACATAGAGCGCGCGCGCCTGACGCGGAATGTCGCTGGCGGGGAAGTGATGGTGCAGGAACGATGCCAGTGCCGGATCGCGGTCCTCCGCGACGACGCAGCCCGCCTCATCGTCCAGAAAGCGATAGATCATCACGCGATCGAACCCGGTCAACGCACGGAAGGCGACCACCGCGCGCTCGCACAGCACCCGCAGCGTTCCCGCCCGCTCGAAGCCGCCGACGATGGCCTCAAGCCAGCCCAACGTCGCGGCGACATTGCCCTGCTGCGCCTCAGACGGCTCCAGTTCCGCGATCAGCCACGGTCCGGCGCGGTGCAGCGCCACGTCGCATCCGGCGACCGGCGCGCCCAGGATCGTTCCTCCCGGCCCCAGCGCCGCCTCAGTCAGCGCCGCGACGTCCTGCCCCAGCACGTCCGACAGATCGGCGCCCAGCCAGTCGGGACGCAGCATCTCCTCGATCGCGCCCGCCCCCGCGACGACACGCAGCGAACGCGGATCCGCGACTAGCATCAGGCCGTGCGGCTGAACCGCACCCGGCACGTGAATTGGCTCACGGTCACATGCCGTGAGCGCGTTGGCGACCGGGGGAAGCGCGTCTTCCGACGCCGGCTGCGGATCCATCATGGCTCAATATGGCGAGTGGTGCCCGTCAGGCAACCGCTCTTACGCAGATCAGCCGCATTTCCGCTACGTTACCCGTAACGGCGGCCTACTGACACATTTAGCATTTCGTTTGCGAAACGCATGCTATGAGCGCTGTCGCGATGTCCGATTCACCCCCCCGCGAGCCCCGTAGCAGCGTCATCCTGTATGCCCGGATCGTTCACGACAACCGGAGTGCCGAGGCACGGGTGCGCAATCTGTCCGCCACGGGTGCCTGCATCGACAATCCGGGTGAGTTGCATCAGGGCGATCAGGTCGCGGTGACGATGGGCACGCTGGTCGGGCTGACGGCGGAGGTGATGTGGACCTCCACGACGCTGGCCGGGCTGCATTTCACCGACGGGGCGATCGACATGGCGGAGGCCCGCAAGCCCCGCGATCGCGGCAACGTCGCCGTCAAGGCGAGCGCCGGGTGGATCAGCAACATCCAGGACGCCTACGGTCGCCGCAAGTTGTGAGCGGCGGCGGCTTGTTGCCGCGCCGCGCTGCTCCTAACGACGGCGGCATGACCCGCCTGACCGTCAACAACGAGGCCGTCGAATACCGGATGGCACCGGACACGCCGCTGTTATGGGCGTTACGCGATGCCTCGAATCTGACCGGCACGAAATACGGATGCGGGACCGGAAGCTGCGGGGCATGCACCGTCGACGTCGACGGGCGCGCGGTGCGCGCGTGCCAGGTGCCGTTGCGTGCGGTGGAGGGCGCGTTCGTCACCACGATCGAGGGGCTCTCGCGAGAGCGGGCGCATCCGGTGCAGCTCGCCCTCATCGCGAACAATGTGCCGCAATGCGGCTATTGCATCCCCGGCATCACCATGGCCGCCGCCGCGCTGCTGAAGCGCGATCCGATGCCGTCCGAGGCGGCAATCCGCGCCGCGATCACCAACATCTGCCGCTGCGGCATCTATCCGCGCCTGGTGGAGGCGATCCAGCGCGCCGGGCGCGCGGTGCGCGGCGACGAGCGGCTGCCGGCGGTGGCACGGCCCGGCAGCGACCCGGCGGATGCGGCGCGGCTCGTCCCCGCGCTCGATCCCGCTCAGCCGTCGCGACCGTAGACGTCGTCGCGAAACGCCAGCCGCTGGCCCGCGCCGACGGTCGCCGTCAGATAAGTGAGGTAGACCGGGGTCGGCGCGGTCAGCGCCACGGCCCGCTCGGGCCTGGTGCCCGGATCGAACGGCCGCCCCATCAGCCAGCGCGCCAGCCGCGGCGCATCCTCCAGCCGGATGCAGCCGTTGCTGAAATGCCGGTCGCTCTTGGCCAGCAGCGCGCGGTTCGGCGTATCGTGGAGGTAGATGCCCTCCTTGTTCGGGAACAGGAACTTCACCTTGCCCATCGAATTCACCGGCCCCGGCAGTTCGCGCACCCGCAGGTCGCGCTTGCCCGCCGCCACCGCGCGCCAGTCGATGCGGTCGGCGGGGATCGGGCGCGCATCGGCGCTCCAGTCGCTCAACGCCTCCATCTTCATCGACGCCAGCGTGCGTCCGCTCAGGATCTTCACCGCGACATTCTTGCGCACCAGATAGTCGGGCACGTTCCAATACGGGTTCAAGATCGCCCATTGCAGCGTGCCGGCCAGCATCGGCGTCTGCGTTTCCCGCGTGCCGACGACGACGCGCATCGTACCCTTCTGCTCGCCCGCCTCGTAGAACCACAGTCGCCCGGACGACGCGTTGACCTCGACATGCCGCGTCCACGGCCCCGGCAGCAGTCGCGCGCGGTCCAGGTTGCGGCGCAGCCGCGCCAGCGATGCCGGATCGATCCCGCCACGGCGCGCCTGGGCCGACAGCGTGCGCAATTCGACATAGCGCGGGCTCATCCACGCCATCTTCGTGACATAGGCCGCGAACGACGGCGGGAAGGTGGCGGCGCGCAGCACCGTCTCCGGCTTCACCCGCTTTGGCTTCAGCGCGGGGTCGCCCCAGATCATCCCGACATCCCGCGCCTCGCGCTGATCGCGCACGAAGCGGGCGAAGGCATCCGACAGCGCCAGATCGGCGCGCGCGACCGCCACGGGATCGCCACCGCGCGCCGCCGCGATCCGCGCACGCAGCTTCGCCACGTCATAGGACGAGGGATCGAGGTTATCGAGGTCGGCAGTGCCGAGATAGCCGAGCAGCGTGTCGGCGGCCGGGCCGATCCGCGCGTCGCGCGACCATAAGGCGCGATAGCCCCGCCCGGCATAGACGCGCGCGATCCAGCCGCCCGCTTCCGCCCGAAGCGCGGCGGCGACGGCGCGGTCGCGCACGGTCTCGACCGGCGGCCTGGGCTTCGGCTTGGCCGCCTTGGCCGCGACCCTGGCCGGACGCCGGGCCGCGACGGCGGGGGCCAGCGGCACAGCGACCAGCAACGTGGCGAGCAAAAACGGGAAGGGAGAGCGGCACCGCCGCCCTCCCCGGTCACGGACGATCAGCCCCGTTCCCCACGGCGCGTCGGCGCGGGCGGCGGGGGTGGCGGCGCGGGCGGCGCATAGGGGTGGTAGATGCCGTCGGACGTGTAATAGCCGTCGACGATCCCATCGCCGTCGCGATCCGCGGCATGGCTGCCGGCGACCGCACCCGGCGGCGGCGGCGGCGGCAACGGCGCCGGCGGCGCCTTCTTGGCGCAGGCACCCAGCATCATCATGCCGCACGCGGCGAGCATGACCGAACGATAACGCATGAACCATCTCCCTTTGACGTCAACGACCTATCGTCGAGACGCCGTTCCCCTGTCCGCCTCTGGCTGATCCATCGGCGCCCCGCCCGCCATCCATGCTGCGACCGGACGTGCGCGCCGCGCGCCAGTATGGTTAATCGGCCCGGTGGGAACATCGCCGCGCCTGCCGCCTTTTCGCTGGCGACCATTATGAAAGGAACGACGTATGGCGGCCGACCGGCTTGAGATCGACATCAGCACGCTGCTCGACAATATCGACGAACGGCAGGTGGAGTTCACCGGCGAGGCGGACGGCGACGATTATGAGTTCGCGGTCCAGTATGACGTCCTGGAGGCCCTCAGTGGCGACGCGCCGGACGGCGACGCGGTGGACATGTTCAACCGCTTTTCGGACACGATCGCCGATGCCGCGCTGTCCGCGCTGGCGCGCAACGCGGACGCGCAGCCGATCGTCGTGAGCGAAAGCGACCTGGAATAGCCATAGCGGTCAAAATGATGTCGTCGTGACTTCGGGGTTGCGGCGACAGGATCTTGGGTCCACTCTCCCGCCCACAGAAAGAAAAGCCGCGCGACGACGCGGCGGAGGAGAGGTTCATGGACGTACCAAGCATCATGGTGATCGGCGTGGGCGCGATCGGCGCACTGGGCACGCTGGCGATGGTCGTGGTTCTCGCCCGGCGAGCACCGCAACGATAACCGCTGCCCGTCGCCTCGTCATCGCGGGCGCTGCACGATGCCGACGGAGACGACATGACAAGGCCGCGAAGGGGAACGCCCCTCGCGGCCTTTTCCTTGCCGATCAGAAGTTGACGGTCGCCCCCACCGCGATCTGGCGGCCCAGCGGGTCGTAGCGCTGCGGGATCGTGTTGTTGCGCGCCAGGCTGATGTTGTAGGAATTCGGCACGAACGGCGCGACCCGATCGAGCAGGTTGTTGGCGATCAGCCGCAGCGCGACCTGCCGGTTGACGTTGAAGGTCAGCGCCAGGTCGAAATAATCCTGCGCGTCGATCCGGTAATAGGTCTGCTGCACCCGGTCGGGCGTGCCGCCGATCGCGGCGTCGCCGGAATTGTTCGCGTTGGTCAGCGGGCCGACATGGCGCCAGTTGAGCGAGGCGTTGAAGAGCTTGTCGGCGCTGGTCCAGGTGGTGCGCAGCCCGTGCGACCATTTCGGGATCAGCTGGCCACAGCCGTTGCCGTAATAGCCCGCGCAGTTCCGCTCCGGCTGGATTGGCGAATCCTGCCCGCCCGCCAGTGTGGTCAGCGAGCCGGTGAAGCCCCAGTCGAACCGCCCGACATTGCCCGCGTCCAGCGTATATTGCGCCTGGAAGTCCCAGCCGCGCGCCAGCGAGCGGAAGTAGTTGGTCGTGCCCGCGCGGATGAAGCCGCTGGTCGGGTTGTTCGCCGCCGAGGCGAACAGCGTGCCATTGGCGTCGCGGACGATCCCCGAGCAGAAGAACGGATCCCCGCCCGAGCGCAGGCAGCCGTCGAGATAGTAATTGTCGTCGTTGTAGCCGAGCGAGTTGTCGATCTTGATCCGGTAGTAATCGACCGAGAAGGTCAGGCCCGGCACGAAGCTGGGCCGCGCGACGAAGCCATAGGTCTGCGTGTACGCGGTCTCCGGATCGGCGGTGAACCCGCCCGAGCGGATCGTGCAGGTGTTGTCCGGGCAGATCAGCGACGGGCTGCCGTACAGCGCATCGCTCAGGCCGGTGGCACGGCACACGTCGATCGACGCGGCGGGCGGATTGAACGTGCCGTCGGCATTGCGGGTCGGCGCGCAGAAGTCGCCGCGCTGCCCGCCCTGCTGGCCGAAGCTGATGTTGCGCGCCTGACGGATCTCGATGACGGTCGGCGCGCGCTGCGCCTTGTTGAACGAGGCGCGCAGCGTCAGGTCGCGCACCGGAGCCCACAGTCCTTCGGCCTTCCACGTCGTGAACGTGTCGGGGTTGGTGCTGTACTTCGACACGCGGAAGCCACCATTGGCCTGCAGCAGGTGCGCGAACGGCTTGTCCTGCACAAGCGGCGCCTGCACCTCGATGTTCGATTCCCACACGTCCTGCGAGGCGGCGAAATCCTCGCCCGCGTTCAGCGCGCGGAAGCGCGCGTTGGCGGTCGAGCTGTAGCTGTCCTTGCGATATTCCGCGCCCAGCGCGATCGCGACGCCGTCGTTCGCGAACGGCGAGGTGATGCCATAGTCGCCCAGGTCGCCGGTCATGTTGGCGGTCACGTCCCACAACGTACCGACACCGCGCGTCCGCGCCGGATTGCCCGCCAGCAGATAGCTCATGACGCTGCCGTCGTTGCCCGCGCTGAACGCATCGAACGGGATGCACCCCGCCGCGCCCGACGCGCAGGTCGGCACGCCGCCCACGTTGACGACGTTCAGCGCATTGTTGACGCGATCAAAGTCGGGGATGTCACCGTAGTTCACGTTCTGCGTGTTGCGCGCGTAGGCGCCGCCGACGTCATAGGTCCACGCGGTGCCGACCTTGCCGCGCACCCCCGCCGTCGCGCGAAGCCCACGGTTGATATATTCGTCGAGCGTGTAGGGCAGGTTGTCGAAGCGATAGCGGACGTCGAGCGGCACCAGCGCGCCCGTCCCCGCCGCCGCGCCGCATAGCGCGGTCGCCTGCCCGCCCGACAGGAACGGATTGTCGCAATTCACCTGGAACGGGCGATTGCCATAGGTGCTGCTGCTCAGCACGCGCGTCGGATAGCGGTTGTACGACGTATCCTCGAACCAGATCGCCGAGCCGTACAGTTCCAGCTCGGGCGCGAGCGTCAGCGTCGCGAAGCCGCCGGCGTTGACGCGCTCCATATCGCGCTGGAGCGGGTAGCCGCGCCGGTCGAACGCGTTGCTGGTCCCCTGCCCGTACGGCACGAAGGTGCGCGATCCGTCGGGGTTGTTGATGAACTCCGGCTGCGACGCGGGGTCGGACACGTTGCCGGGACGGACATAGCCGCCCGGCGCATAGGAGGTGGTGGCGCACGACAGCGGTCCGTCCGTGGCCAGTTGCTGCACCTCGCACGCCGAGGTGGAGCGCGCGTTGTACGGCACGAAATTGGCCTGGCGATAATTGACGAAGCCCATCAGGCTGAGCCTGTCGTCGAACAGCTTCTTGCCCGCGGTCAGCGTGATGTCGCTGCGCCCGCCGTCGTTGGTCAGCCCGCGCACCGGGGTGATGCCCGCGCGGCGTGCCACGTCGCCGGCGGTCGTGGCGTTGTTCTGGTGATTGTAGAAGCTGTAGTTCGCGTCCAGCCGGATGCCGTCGAAGCTGGGACGCAGGATGAAGTTGACGACGCCCGCCACCGCATCCGAGCCGTAGACCGACGACGCGCCGCCCGTCAGCACGTCGACGCGCTCCAGCAGCGACGGCGGGATGATCCCCGTGTCCTGGCCGTTCTGCGTGCCCAGCCGCTTGCCGTCGATCAGCACCAGCGTCCGCTCGAACCCCAGGCTGCGCAGCTTGATCCGCTGGCGCCCGTCCGAATCCTGATAGTTCTGCTGACTGTCCGGCGCGATCTGTGGCAGGCGGTTGAGCACCTCCTCGACGTTCAGCGGCGCCTGCGCGCGGATATCCTGCGCGGTGACCGAGGTGATCGGCGCCGCGCTGGCGACGTTCGGGCGCTGGATGCGCGAGCCGGTGACCACGACGTCCCCGGTGGCGGCGGGTGTGGTGTCGGGCGTGCCCGCGATCGCGGTCGCGCGCTGCGCCGCGGCGTCGCCATCCTGCGGCGCGGCCTGTTGCGCCATGGCGGGCGCCGCCGCCAGCAACGCGCCCGCCAATGCCGTCACCGATACGCCGTGACCGAGGAATGCCATACACCGCTCCCGAGTAAGTAATTGTTTCTGGTTGCCAAATTCTTTCTATTGGGTGCAGGATGTGGCGAACATGGTCAATACCTCAACATAACCACACACATGACCAATGCAGGTTGGCATTGCGACCGGGGGCAGGACGTGCATGGTAAGCGACGGGACGCGAGCGGGAGGGATCGGATGACGGATAGGCGATCGGTGATGACCGGTCTGGCAGCACTTGGCGCCGCGACGCCGGCGGCGGCCCGTCCCGCGACGGGCACAGCCGCATCGATCGTGTCGACCTGGGATTTCGGCGCCGCCGCCAACGATGCCGCGTTCGCCGCGATGAAGGCGGGCGGCACGCTGCTCGACGTGGTGGAAGCAGGCGCGAAGGTGCCGGAGGCCGATCCCAGCAATCATTCGGTCGGCTATGGCGGCTATCCCGATCGCGACGGGCACGTCACGCTGGACGCGGTCATCATGGACGATGCCGGGGGCGTCGGCGCGGTCGCGGTGCTGGAGGATACCGTCCACGCCATTTCGGTGGCCCGCCGCGTGATGGAAAAGACCCCGCACACGCTGCTGGCCGGCGAAGGCGCGACGCGCTTCGCGCGCGATCAGGGCTTTCCGAAGCAGAAATTGCTGACCCCCGAGGCCGAACAGGCGTGGCGCGCGTGGCTGAAGACCGCGCAATACCAGCCGGTCGCGAACAGCGAGACCGGCACCTATGGCACGCAGCGCCACGTGACGCCGGGCGGCGCGCTGGACCATGACACGATCGGGCTGCTGGCGCGCGACGCCGCCGGGCGGATGGCGGGGGCGTGCACCACCTCCGGCATGGCGTTCAAGATGCGCGGGCGGGTCGGCGATTCGCCGCAGGTCGGCGCGGGCCTGTATGTCGAGCGCGGCATCGGGGCGGCGACCTCCACGGGGCTGGGCGAGGAAGTGACGCGCGTGTCGGGCACCGCGCGCGTGGTCGCATCGATGCGCGCCGGCCTGTCCCCGCAGAAGGCGTGCGAGGAAGTGGTGCGCCACATCGCGCGGCTGCGCGGGGACGCGATCAAGGGCGTGCAGGTCGGCTTCCTCGCGCTCGATCCGCGCGGGCGTGTCGGGGCGTTCTGCCTGTTGCCGGGGTTCACCTACGCCGTCACCGACACTGCGGGGCGCACCGTCGTCCACAAGGCCGCGTCGCTGTTCGCGGCATGACGCGGCGGCTGCTCGAAATCTGCGTCGAGGATGCGCGCGGCATCGCCGCTGCCGTCGCGGGCGGTGCCGACCGGATCGAATTGTGCGCGGCACTCGACGTCGGCGGGCTGACCCCGCCCGCCTCGCTGATCCGCGCCGCCGCGCAGGCGCCGCTGCCGGTGCATCTGCTCGCCCGCCCGCGTGCCGGCGACTTCGTGCACGACACCGCCGAACGCGCGCTGGTTGCCGAGGATATCCGCACCGCCGCCGAGGCGGGGCTGGCCGGTGTGGTGATCGGCGCCAGCCGGCCCGATCACCGGCTGGACGACGCGGCGCTGGCCGAGTGGATCCCGCATGCCCGCGCGCTGAGCGTCGCACGCGGCGCGCCTTTGTCGCTGACGCTGCACCGCGCGTTCGATCTGGCGCCCGACCTCCCCGCCGCGCTCGACACCGCGATCGCGCTCGGGTTCGAGCGGATCCTCACCTCGGGCGGGGCGCCGGTCGCCGCCGAAGCGCTGCCGATGCTCGCGACGCTGGTGGAGCGCGCCGGCGATCGGATCACGATCCTCGCCGGCAGCGGGGTCGCGCCCGCGACGCTGCCCGCGATCCTGGCGACCGGGGTTCGCGAGGTTCATGCCTCGGCACGCGCGCCGTTGCCGGCGCCCGATCCGGTGTTGGTCCAGTTCGGATTCTGCACGCCCGTCGCGAAAGCCGCCGATCCGGAGACGATCGCGACGATGGTGACGCAATTGCGCAATATTGCAGACTTGAATGATACCAATCTATGACTTACGCCTGTCATCGAGGGGAGCGGTGCATCACGTCCGCGACCGTGCGAGGGAGCCGCATTCCACATGCCCGATAGCGCCGACCAGACGTTGATGTTCGCCGAGGCGGGCGAGGCCGCCGCCGCCGTGGCGCGGATGATCGACGCCAATCGTGACACGCTCCGTACGCTGGCCGCGCATCTGCGCGCCACCCCGCCCGCCGTCGTCGTCACCTGTGCACGCGGGTCGTCGGATCATGCCGCGACGTTCGGGAAGTATCTGATCGAAACGATGGTCGGCGTGCCGGTCGCCTCCGCCGCGCCCTCGGTCGTCTCGATCTACGACGCGGCGGTCAAAACCCCCACCGCGCCCTTGTGCATCGCGATCTCGCAAAGCGGGCGCAGCCCCGACCTGCTCGCCACCGTCGCCGCGCAGAAGGCGGCGGGCGCACACGTCGTGGCGCTGGTCAACGACACGACCTCGCCGCTTGCCGACGCCGCCGACACGCTGGTGCCGCTCATGGCCGGGCCGGAGAAGTCGGTCGCCGCGACCAAATCCTATATCACCGCACTCGCTGCGCAGGCGCTGCTCGTCGCCGAATGGGCCGATGATACGAAGCTGCGCGAGGCGGTCGACCGCCTGCCGGCGCGACTGGCCGAGGCCTGGGCGCTCGACTGGAGCGAGGTGGTCGACATGCTGGTCGACGCCAACAACCTGTTCGTGATCGGGCGCGGGCTCGGCTTCGGCATTGCGCAGGAAGCGGCGCTGAAGCTGAAGGAGACCTGCGCGCTCCATGCCGAGGCGTTCAGCGCCGCCGAGGTCCGCCACGGCCCGATGGCGATCGTCAACGAGGGCTTTCCGCTGATCGCCTTCGCCACCTCCGACACCGCCGGTGATGGCGTGCGCGAGGCGGCGGCGGAGTTCGCGGGGCGTGGCGCGCGCGTTGCGCTGGCCGATGCGCGCGCGAACGGCGACAGCCACCCGCCCGCGCTGACCGATCACCCCGCGATCGAACCGATCCTGTCGATCCAGAGCTTCTACCGGATGGCCAATGCGCTGTCCGTCGCGCGCGGGCTCGATCCCGATGCCCCCCTCCACCTGAGCAAGGTCACCCGCACGCTATGACGCGGCACAGTTTCACCAACGGCCATGTCGTCACCTCGGCGGGGACGCTGAACGACGCGACCTTCGCGGTCGAGAACGGCGTCATCACCGCGATCGATGCGACACGCGGCGACGATGCGCTCGACCTCGACGGCGGGTGGGTGATGCCCGGCTTCATCGACACGCAGGTGAACGGCGGCGGCGGGGTGCTGTTCAATGACACGCCGACCGTCGACGGCATCGCGGCGATCGCCGCCGCGCACGCGCGCTACGGCACCACCGCGATGTTGCCGACGCTCATCAGCGACACGCCCGATGTGATCGCGCGCGGGCTGGACGCAGTGGATGCGGCGATCGTGGCGGGCGTGCCCGGCATCGTCGGCATCCATGTCGAAGGTCCGATCCTGAACGTCGCGCGCAAGGGCATCCACGACGCCGCGCGCTTCCGCCTGCTCGACGACGAGATGCTGGCACTGCTCACCGCGCCACGCCGGGGTAAGGTGATGGTGACATTGGCGCCCGAGCAGGTGCCGGTCGATCGGATCGCGGCGCTGGCGGCGGCGGGCGTGCTGGTGTGCCTGGGCCATACCGACGCGGATTACGAGACGGCGAGCGCCGCCTTCGCGGCGGGCGTGACGGGGGTGACGCACCTCTACAACGCGATGTCGCCGCTCAAGCACCGCGCGCCCGGCGTCGTCGGCGCGTGCCTTGACAACCAGACGGCATATTGCGGGATCATCGTCGACGGCTTCCACGTCGATGACGCGCCCTTGCGGATCGCGCTGCGCGCGCGCCCGGCGGATCGCTTCATGCTGGTCACCGACGCGATGCCGTGCGTCGGCGCGGAAACCAAGGATTTCGTGATGCAGGGCAAGCCGATCCACGTCGAAGGCGGTCGCGCCGTCGGCGTGGACGGAACGCTCGCCGGCTCCGACCTCGACATGGCCGGTGCGGTGCGCGGCGCGGTGACCCGGCTCGGCCTGTCGCCCGAGGACGCCGCCGGGCTGGCGGCGACCAGCCCGGCGGCGTTCCTCGGCCTCGGCCATGAACGCGGAACGCTGGCGATCGGGCAGCGCGCCGATTGGGCGATCCTGACGCGCGACCTCTATCCCGCCAGCACCTGGATCGGCGCACAGCCGGTCGCCTGACCTCCTTTGTCGTTCGGAGCCGCCATGTCCCCCATTTCGCTCACCGCACCGCTGGATGGTTGGGCCGGTGCGCTCGACGATGTGCCCGACGCGGTGTTTGCGGAGCGGATGCTGGGCGACGGCCTGTCGATCGACCCGACCGGCGATACGCTAGTCGCGCCGTGTGACGCGCGCGTGCTGACGGTGCAGCCGACCGGCCATGCGATCACGCTGCGCACGCCCGAGGGGGCGGAACTGCTCGTGCATATCGGGCTGGACACGGTGACGCTGGGCGGGCGCGGGTTCCAGACGCTGGTGGCGGCGGGCGACGACGTGACGCGCGGGCAGCCGCTGATCCGCTTCGACCTCGACCTGATCGTGCGCGAGGCGCGCGCGGCGGTGACGCCGGTGGTCGTGACGAACATCGAGGCGTTCGGGATCGTCAGCCGCAGCGCGCCCGGGCTGGTCGCAACCGGCGACACGTTCATGACGCTCACCCCGCTGGCCACGTCGGTCACGCGGGCGAGCACCGACGGTCCGCACGCGACGCGCACGATCGTCGTGCCGCTGCCGCACGGCATCCACGCCCGCCCGGCGGCGCGGATCGCCGAGGTCGCGCGCGGCTTCGACGCGGTGGTGACGCTCGCCAAGCAAGGTGCGCCCGCCAGCGCGACCAGCCCGGTCGGCATGCTGTCGCTGATCGTCGCGCATAACGACGAACTGACGATCGCCGCGACCGGACCACGGGCCGAGGCGGCGGTCGAGGCGGTCGCCGAGTTGATCCTCCACGGGATCGAGGAAGAGCCCGCCGCGCCCCCGCCCCCCGCCCCCGTCGCGCCGACCGAGGTGCCCGAGGGCGCGATCGCGGGCGTCACCGCGGCGCCCGGTCTGGCGATCGGTACGGTCGCGCGCTGGGACGTGCAGGATCTCGACGTGCCCGCCGAGGGCTGCGGAATCGCCGCCGAAGAAGCCGCCTTCGCGCAGGCCTGCGCCGCGCTGTCTGCTGAGCTGACCGCCAAATCCAGCGCGGCGAGCGGCCCGATGCGCGCGATTCTCGACGCGCATGCCGCGATGCTCGGTGACGACGCGCTGCTCGGCACCGCCCGCGCCGCGATCGCCGACGGGCACAGCGCCGCCTATGCGTGGCGGGCCGCGATCCGTCCGCAGGCGGATGCCTTGCGCGCCGGGGGCGACGCCCGCCTCGCCGAGCGCGCCGACGACATGCGCGATCTGGAGCGCCAGTTGATCGGGCGCCTGATGGGCGTGGAGGACAGCGGCGTCACGCTGCCGGACGGCGCGATTCTCGTCGCCGAGGACCTGCTGCCGTCACAGTTCATGGCACTCGACCTCGACAAGCTCGCCGGGCTGGCGATCGTGAAGGGCGGGCCGACCTCGCACGTCTCGATCCTCGCCGCCGCGCGCGGGGTGCCGACGCTGGTCGCCCTCGGCGAGGCGCTGCGTGAAGTGCCGGTCGGTACGCGCGTGATCCTCGATGCAGGAGCCGGGCTGTTCCACGCCGCGCCCTCGCCCGCGACGCTGGCCGAGGCTGAGGCCCGCGTCGCCACCGCCGCCACCCGACGCGCCGAGGCGCTGGCGCGCGCAGGCGAGGAGTGCCGCACCGCCGATGGCACGCGGATCGAATTGTTCGCCAATTGCGGCTCGCCCGCCGACGCCGCCTTCGCGGTGAAGAACGGCGCGGAAGGCTGTGGCCTGCTGCGCACCGAATTGCTGTTCCTCGACCGCGACACCGCGCCCGACGTCGCCGAACAGACCGCCGATTATCAGGCGGTGGTCGACGCGCTCGACGGTCGCCCGCTGATCATCCGGCTGCTCGACATCGGCGGCGACAAGCCCGCGCCCTATCTGCCGATCGAGGGTGAGGAGAATCCGGCGCTGGGCCTGCGCGGCGTGCGCGTCGTGCTGGCGCATCCGCATATCCTGGAGGATCAGCTCAAGGCGATCCTCGCCGTTCGTCCGCTTGGCCGGTGCCGGATCATGGTGCCGATGATCGCGGGTGTCGACGAATTGCTGGAGGTGCGCGCGGTGCTCGACCGGCTGACCGGCGGCGCGCGCGACGTCGAACTGGGGGTGATGGTCGAGACGCCTGCCGCCGCGATCGGCGCCGACCTGCTCGCCGCTGAGGCGGACTTCCTCTCCATCGGCACCAACGACCTGACGCAATATACGCTGGCGATGGATCGCGGCAACGCTGCGGTCGCGGGCGCGCTCGACGGACTGCACCCGGCGGTGCTGCGCCTGATCGGCGAGACGGTGCGCGGCGGGGCAAAACGGGGGCGCTGGACCGGCGTGTGCGGCAGCCTCGCCTCCGATCCGCTCGCGGTGCCGATCCTGCTCGGACTGGGCGTGACCGAATTGTCGGTCTCCCCCGCCGCCGTGCCGGAGATCAAGGCGCTGGTCCGCGATCTCGATATGGCGGTGGCGCGCGACCATGCCCGCGCCGCGCTCGCCTGCCCGGACGCCAGCGCCGTCCGCCACCTCGCTCGGGAGTTTGCGCGATGAAGTCGATCCTCGGCAAACTCCAGCCGCTCGGCCGCGCGCTCATGCTGCCGATCGCGGTGCTGCCGATCGCCGGCCTGCTGCTGCGGCTCGGCCAGCCCGACCTGCTCGACATCGCGTTCGTCAGCGCGGCGGGCGATGCGATCTTCTCGCACCTCGGCCTGCTCTTCGCGATCGGCGTCGCCACCGGCTTCGCGCGCGACGGCAACGGCGCGGCGTGCCTGGCGGGCGTCGTGTGCTTCCTGGTCGCGACCGAGGCGGCCAAGGTGCTGCTGTCGGTGCCCCCGGAGGCCATTGCCGGGCTGACCGGCGCGTCCGCCGATCTGGCCGGGGCGGCGTGGAAGGCGAAGGCGATCGCGCGGCTCGACGTGCCGACCGGCATCATCTCCGGGCTGGTCGGCGGGCTGTTCTACAACCGTTTCTCGACGATCAAGCTGCCGGAATATCTCGCCTTCTTCGGCGGCCGCCGCTTCGTGCCGATCGTCAGCGGGCTGGCGGGGCTGGTGCTCGCGGTGCTGATCGGCACCGGGTTCGCGACGATCGCGGGCGGCATCGACCAGCTCAGCTACGGGATCGCCGCGTCGGGTGGCGCGGGGCTGTTCCTGTTCGGGCTGCTCAACCGGCTGCTGCTCGTCACCGGGCTGCATCACCTGCTCAACAATATCGTGTGGTTCGTGATGGGCGACTATCACGGCACCACCGGCGACCTGCGGCGCTTCTTCGCGGGCGATCCCACGGCGGGCGCCTTCATGGCCGGGTTCTTCCCGGTGATGATGTTCGGCCTGCCCGCCGCCTGCCTCGCGATGTACCACGCCGCGCTGCCGGAGCGGCGCAAGGCGATCGGCGGCATGCTGTTCAGCCTCGCGCTCACGTCGGCGCTGACCGGGGTGACCGAGCCGATCGAATTCAGCTTCATGTTCCTCGCGCCCGTGCTCTACGCGGTCCATGCGGTGCTGACCGGCGTGTCGATGGCGCTGATGAACGCGCTGGGCGTCAAGCTCGGCTTCGGCTTCTCGGCGGGGTTGCTGGATTACGTGCTGAACTTCAACCGGGCGACCCGCCCGCTGCTGCTGCTGCCGGTCGGCGCGGTGTATTTCGCGCTTTATTATGGCCTGTTCCGCTTCTTCATCGCCAGGTTCGACCTGAAGACGCCAGGGCGCGAGCCGGTCGAGGCCGGCGCGTCCGCCACCGTGACGGCGGGCGAGCGCGGCGCGGCGTTCGCGCGCGCGCTGGGCGGCGCAACGAACCTGACCGAGGTCGGCGCGTGCACCACCCGCCTGCGCCTCAACGTCCGCGATCAGAAGGCGGTCGATGATGCGGCGCTGAAGGCGCTGGGCGCGCGCGGGTTGATCCGTCCGTCGGATACCGCGTTGCAGGTCGTGCTCGGCCCGATCGCCGACGTCGTCGCAGTCGAGATCCGCGATGCGCTGGCCGCTGGTGGTGTGGCGGTCGCCGCCGCGCCGGTCGCCGAGGCGGTGGACGAGGCGCCGGTCGTGCTGTCGGCGGCGGTGCTGGCCGCGCTGGGCGGTGCGGCGAACGTGCGAGAGGCCAGCGTCCATCCGGGCCGTGTCCGCGTCACGCTCGCCGCCGGGACGGTGGACGAGCCGGCGCTACGCACGCTCGGCGTCCGCGCGGTCGCGCGTCCGGCGGACGGGACGTTGCACCTGCTCGTCGCGGATCCGGCGACGCTGACCGCCTGATCACGCGATCATTGCGTACGTAGCGAAACCTTCCGGGGCTGGATCAGGACGCGCTGGATGGCCTCGCCACGTTCGCCATGGCGATGGCCCTACAGGTCCGACAACTCCGCCACGAAGTCATAGGCGTCGCCGCGATAATAAGAGCGCGTGAACTCCACCGCGCGCCCGTCGCGCCGAAACCCGCGACGCTCGATCAGCAACCCGGCGTGGCCGGCATCGACGCCCAGCATCTTGGCGTGCTCCGGCCCGAACGGCACCGCCCGCAGCCGTTGCAGCGCCCGCACCGGACGGCTCCCCGCCCGGTCGAGCGCGCTGTACAACGAGTCGTCCACCGCTTCGGCGGACGGCAGGCAATAGCCCGCGATCGTCGACATCTCGAATGCCATCGGCTCGTCGTCGGCGCGACGAATCCGCTGGAAGCGGAAGACCGGTGCGCCGGGCGACAGGCCTAGCGCCATGCTCTCCTCGGGGCTGACGGTGCTGGCGACGCGGCTGATCCAGCTGCTCGACGCCGTTTTGCCACGCGCTGCCATGTCCTCCGAGAAGGACGAGAGCTTCGAGAAGCTCTTTTCGACGCGCCCCGCAACGAACGTTCCGGCCCCACGCCGCCGCGTCAGCAGCCCGTCCTCCACCAGTCCGCCGATCGCCTTGCGCACCGTGATGCGCGACACCTCATACTCCACCGCCAGATCGCGTTCTGCCGGAATGGCGTCGCCCTGGTTCAGCACGCCGCCGTCGATCGCCTCGCGGATCACCTGCTGAAGCTGGAGGTAAAGCGGGGCGACATTGCCCTCCCGAAACCGTCCCACCTCATCCGAAAAGGCCATTCGCGTCCCTCCCTCATCGTTCGTCGCCGATATCGGTCGCGGCGCGAGAAGGCCAAACCGTAACCAAAGGTACACCGCGGGACAATGTAGGACGCGTCCGTCGCCGGACTTCTCGACCCCACCTGGATCAGGTCAACGGGTGTGGCCCACCGGCCACACCCCGCCATAAAAACGAAAAACGTTTTTCCATATGAAACGTGAATGTAACTTTCCATATCGGGTTCCGGCCTTGGATAGGTTATAAGACCAACCTGGAACCGATGAGGAGAGGAACGGCACGCGATGCCCCCACCCAACGGTCCAGTGTTGAGGGATGATGCACCGTTCGCGTGCATTCTTGAGGGGTTCGATCATGCGCCTGCGCCGCTATCTGCTGCTTTCCACCGCCATCTTCGGCTTTACCGGCGCGGCCCACGCGCAGCAGGCGACCACGCCGCCGTCGACCACCGCCCCCAGCGGCGCTGCCAGCGGCACGACCGATGATGCGACCGGCGAGGACATCGTCGTCACCGGCTATGCCGGCAGCCTTCGTCAGGCGATCGAGCTGAAGCGAAACGCCAACGCCGTCGTCGACGCGATCTCCGCCGAGGACATCGGCAAGTTCCCCGACCGCAACGTCGCCGAATCGCTGGCGCACATTCCCGGCGTGTCGATCGACCGTCGCTTCGGCGAGGGTGAGAAGGTCGCGATCCTCGGCACCGATCCGGCGCTGAACCGCATGCTGCTCGACGGTCACGCGCTGGCCTCGGCCGATTGGGGCGGCAACGACAACGATCCGTCCAGCCGTACCTTCAACTATTCGCTGCTGGCGCCGGAACTGGTCGACCGCCTCGAAGTGTACAAGTCGCCGGAAGCGCGCCTTGAGGATGGCAGCCTCGGCGGCACGGTGATCGTGCGCACGCGCCGTCCGCTGGAGCTGGACGCCAACTCGCTGTTCGCGTCGGGCGGCTACACCTACAACGACCGTTCGGAAAAGGGCAGCATCCGCGGCTCGGGGCTGTACAGCTGGAAGAACGAGGACGAGACGTTCGGCGTCCTCGTCGCCGCGACCTATGACAAGCAGCAGCTGGTCCGCTCGGGCGTCGAATTCTTCGGTTATCAGAGCGGCGCGGACTTCTTCCAGAAAAACGCTGACGGCAGCGTCCAGCGCGATGCCACCGGTCAGGCGATCCTGCGCAGCCCGAACGCCTCGTCGATCAGCAACAACACGCGCGAGGACATGATCAAGGCGGTGGCGCCGTTCGGCATCAACTACGCCTATTTCCAGCAGCAGCGCGAGCGCACCAGCGTGTCGGGTACGGTGCAGTATCGCCCGGCCAGCAACCTGACCTTGACGCTGAACGGCATCCACATCGACGGCAACTACAACAACTACAGCCAGTCGATGTACACCATTCCGGTCGCGTGGAGCGGTGCGGACCTGCAGTCGGCGACCGTGTCGAACGGTGTCATCACCAACGCCACCTTCGGCGCCGCGACCAGCCAGCGCAACGCGCAGCTCGATACGCTGGTCCGTTCGACCAAGCTGAAGACCGACAACCTGAACTTCTTCGCCGATTGGGAAGGCGACAGCGGCGCGAAGGTCACGTTCCTGGGCGGCTGGAGCAAGGCGACCGGCGGGCGTAACCCCGAGTATCTGTTCAACGTGCAGACCAAGCTGCCGTTCAGCTATGCGATCTCGCCGACGTCGGCGGAGGTGAACTACACCGGCGATCTGACGAACCCGGCGAACTACTTCACCAACCCGAGCAACAACCCGGTGACGATCGAGGGCCGTCCCTTCAACGTCAACGGCTCGCAGCTGAACGCCGCGCAGATCGGCGGGCTGGATTACAGCGTCACCACCGATCGCGACGCGTTCGGCGGCTTCGATGCGGTCGTGCCGCTGGGCGACGGCTTCTTCAAGCAGATCCTGATCGGCGCGCGCATCACCGATCACGTCAACAAGATCGACGCGCGCGGCATCAACAGCTACCTGACCAGCTCGAAGCTGGGCAATCAGCTGGGCGTGACGACGCTGAGCACCCCGGACGGCATCTTCGACGGCTCGGGCGGTTCGGGCTCGGCCACCAAGTACCTGAACCTGCCGCGTGAGGCGGTGATCCAGATCCTGCAGAACAGCATCAACACCCCGCTGTTCTACAAGGTCGGCGCATCGACCCGCGTCGAGGAGCGGACTGCCGCCAGCTATGTCCAGGTCAATTTCGACCAAGGCGGCCTGCGTGGTAACCTTGGCGGACGCCTGGTCTACACGCACGACGCGTCGTTCTACGCCCTGTCGCTGCCGACCGCGACCAACCAGAATCCGACGCCGGTGCCGACCAGCACCTCGACCGACTATCTGAAGTTCCTGCCGGCGCTGAACGTCGCCTATGAAGTGTCGCCGCAGTTCATCGTTCGCGGCGCCGCCGCCAAGGTGATCTCGCGTCCGCGCTATCAGGATCTGGCGGCGTCGATCTCGCAGAACGACGTCACGATGGATGCCGGCGGCGGCAACCCGAACCTGCGTCCGTATGAGTCGACCAACTACGAGATCACCGCGGAATTTTATCCGCGCGCCGGTGCGCTGTTGTCGCTCGAACTGTATCGTCGCGAGATCAGCAACTACATCGTGACGACGTCGATCAGCGGGCAGAGCTTCTACAACTCGCTCGAAGGCCGCGTACGCAACGACTATCGCGTCAACAGCCCGATCAACGCGGGCAAGGCGACGGTCAACGGCGTGCTGGTCAACGGTCAGGCGGAAATCTGGGGCGGCTTCGGCATCCAGGCGAACTATGCCTATCAGGACAGCTCGACCTCGGTGATCCCGGGCGTCAACGGTTCGCTGAACCTGCCGTACCTGTCGAAGCACACCGTCAACGTGATCCCGTACTTCGAGACGGGTCCGTTCCAGGCGCGCGTCAGCTACAACTACCGCTCGTCGTACTTCCGCTCGATCGGTCGCCTGAACTCGTTCGAGACGGTCGCGCCGTATAGCCAGCTCGATGCCTCGGCCTCGCTCGCGCTGACCAAGAATATCTCGGTCACCGTCAATGCGCAGAACCTGCTGGACGAAACCTATCTGCAGTACAGCAGCACGCGGGATCGTCCGTCGGCCTTCTACAAGAACGGCCGCACCTATGTCGCGAGCCTGAGCTTCCGCTTGTAAGATCAATCTCTTACCACCTTCCTGTGCTGGGCCTCCGCGATCCGCGGGGGCCCATTTTTTTTGCCCGTGGCATGGACGTGGCTGGCCGGCGGCGGCATGATGACCCCAATACCAAAACAGAACCAAGGAGCAGCGATGCGCCCCACCCTCGTGCAGGCGATCCCTGTCATCGCCATGACGTGCCTCGCCACGCCGGCGCTCGCGCAATCGCTGTTGCCGCTGCCGCGCACCGTGACGCGGGGGGCGGGCGACGTGACGATCGCGTCCGGCGCAGGCGTCGCGACGACGGCGGGCGCGGAGGCGGCGGCGCGGCTGCTGATCGCGCACGTGCACACCACCCGCGGGCTGACATTGTCGCCAGCCCCGGCACCGGACGCGGCGCGCATCCGGTTCGAGCGTGACGCCGCGATCACCGCGCCCGAGGGTTACCGCGTCGTCGTCGCGCGGGACGGTATCCGCATCCGCGCGGCCACTCCGGCGGGTTTCGTCAACGGCGCGATGACGGTCGCGCAACTCCTCAGCCCCGATGCGCGGACCGGGCAACCGGTGCGCGTGCCCGCGATGACGATCGACGACGCGCCGCGTTTCGCCTGGCGCGGGCTGATGATCGATCCGGCGCGGCATTTCCTGCCGATCGCCGACCTGCGCGCGATCGTCGACCAGATGGCGGCGGTGAAGCTGAACACGCTGCACCTGCACCTTACCGACGATCAGGGCTGGCGGTTCGAGGTGAAGCGCTATCCGAAGCTGACCGAGGTCGGCGCGTGGCGCACGCCGCCGTCGACCGGCGGCCCCGCCCCCACCACCCGCGTCGGCGGCTTCTACACGCAGGACGAACTGCGTGCGCTGGTCGCCTTCGCGGCGGAGCGCGGCATCACGATCGTCCCCGAGATCGATCTGCCCGGCCACGCCACCGCGTTGGTCTCCGCCTATCCGGAACTCGGCATCCTCGGCGACCGCCCCTCGGTGGGCAACCGCTGGGGGATCGAGCCGTACCTGTTCAACCCGGGGCCGGAGGGGATCGCGTTCGTCAAGGCGGTGCTCGACGAACTGACCCAGGTCTTCCCCGGCACCTACGTCCACCTCGGCGGTGACGAGGCGCTGAAGGACCAGTGGCAGCGCAGCCCGGTGGTGCAGGCGCAGATCAAGGCGCTGGGCCTGAAGGACGAGGACGCGCTGCAAGGCTGGATGATCGACCAGTTCGGGGAGTATCTTCAGACCAAGGGCCGCCGCCTGATCGGCTGGGACGAGATCCTCGACGGCGGCCTGCCCGCCAGTGCCTCAGTGATGTCGTGGCGTGGCGAGGAGGGCGCTGTCGCCGCCGCCAACCAGGGGCATGACGTGGTGCTGTCGCCCGGCACGCCGCTGTACCTCGATCGCGTGCAGAGCAACCTGCCCAGCGAGACGCCGGGCCAGCATGTCGTCAGCGCGCTGGCGGACGTCTATGCCTATGATCCGATGCCCAGGGGCATTGCCGCCGACCGCGCGCATCACGTGCTGGGCGCGCAGGGCAATGCGTGGAGCGAATATCTGGTCACCCCGGCCGAGGTGCAGTTCCACGTCTTCCCGCGCGCGGCGGCGATCGCGGAGATCACCTGGTCCACCAAGGAGCAGCGCGACCTCGCCGGCTTCCTGCCGCGCGCGAAGCGGCAGGCGGATCGCTGGGCCCGCGCCGGCACGGACGTGGCCGACAGCGCGTTCGCGGTCGATATCGCGGTGGCGGGATCGCGCGGCGCTGCGTTGCGCGCCAATCGCGTACCGCTGACGCTCTCGACGCAGAGCGGCTATGGCACGATCCGCTACACCACCGACGGTAGCGCGCCGACGCGCGGGTCGCGCGCCTATCGCACGCCGCTGTCGCTGACCCCGGGCACGGTGGTGCGCGCGGTCGCATTCGATGCGCAGGGCGTGGCGACGGCGGCGGTGCGGCAATTCAATACGTCGCGCACCGCGCTGCTGACGCGCGGCAACAACGATCTGCTGCCGTGCGCGGGGGGCACGTTCGGTCTGCGCGTGCCGCAGACGCCGGATGCGACGGCGGCCACGCCCGCGTTCAACCTGAACCTGTTCAACACCTGCGCGGTCTATCCCGCCGCGCCGACCGACATCGCGGGCGGCTACACGGTCGAGGTGACCCGGCTGGCGCGCAACTGGGCGCTCGGGCACGATCAGGCGAAGCTGCGCGACTATTATGCGGTGTCCCCGCACGGCGAATTGCTGGTGCAGATCGGCTGCACCGCCGCGATCAACGCGCAGGAAGCGGGCGATAGACCCGCGAAACCGGTGCCGATCGGCACCTTCCCGCTGCCCGATCCGGCAACCGCGCCACAGCATTTCACCTTCACCGGCACGCTGCCGAAGATGACCGGAGATCAGGACCTTTGCTTCCAGTTCACCTCCCCGACCAGCGATCCCTATTACGCCGTGGCCAGCGTCAAGCTGACGGAGCGTCGCTGATGCGGTGGCTGGCGCTTCCGCTGCTGCTCGCCTCGACCGCAGCGGTCGCCGCGCCCAAGGCGGTCACCAATCTCGACGATAACTGGCAGGTCCGCATCGATCCGCAGGATGCGGAGGCAGCCAAGGCGCATACCCGCACCGCCAAATGGTTTCGGGCAACCGTGCCGGGCAGCGTGCAACAGGCGCTGATCGCGACGAAACAGGTGCCCGATCCGTTCAAGGGCACCAACGAAGCCGCGATCCAATGGGCCGGGCTGACCACGTGGCAGTATCGGCGCACCCTGACGCTCAGCCCGGAGCAGATGGCGCGGGATCACCTCGATCTCGTGTTCGACGCGCTCGACACGTTCGCGACCGTGGCGGTCAACGGCCAGAACGTGCTGTCGACCGACAACGCGCACCGCCAGTGGCGCGTCGATGCGAAGCGGTTCCTGAAGGCGGGCGACAACACGATCACCCTCACCTTCGCCTCGCCGATCCGGACGATGCAGCCCAAGGTGCTGGCCGAGGCGCATCCGCTCCCCGGCGAATATGATTCCGCGTTCGGCGACGAGCCGAAGGGCAAGCAGACCTCCCCCTATATCCGCAAGCCCAAGTACGACTGGAGCTGGGACTGGGGACCGCGCATCATCAACGTCGGGCCGACGCAGCCGATGCGGCTGGAGTCGTGGGACGATGCGCGGCTGGCGCAGATGCTGGTGCAGCAGGTCGCGCTGAACGATGCCGAGGCGCGGCTGGACGCGAAATTCGGTGTGGTCGCCGATCGCGCCGGCCCCGCGCTGGTGCGCGCGACGATCACCGCGCCGGACGGCAAGGTCGTCACCGCAGAACAGGCGGTCACGTTGGCGGCGGGCGACAATCGCGTCACCGTGCCGCTGACGATCGCGCAGCCGCAGCGCTGGCAGCCGGTCGGTTACGGTGCGCAGCCGTTGTACCGGGTGGCGGGGGCGCTGGTCGAGAACGGCACCGAAAGCGACCATGCCGAGCGCCGCATCGGCCTGCGCACCGTCGAGCTGATCCGGGGTGGCGGAGCATTCGGGTTCAAGGTCAACGGGACGCCGATCTTCGCCAAGGGCGCGAACCTGATCCCGTTCGACAACTTTCCCGCACGCGTGACGGCGGACAAGATGCGTGGGCTGCTCGCCGACGCGAAGTCGTCGAACATGAACATGATCCGCGTCTGGGGCGGCGGTTACTATCTGCCCGACGCCTTCTTCGATGCCGCCAACGAACTGGGGCTGATGATCTGGTCGGACTTCATGTTCGGCGGCGCGGTGACCCCGCCGGATGCGGCGTTCCGCGAGAATGTGCGCGTCGAGGCCGAGCAGCAGGTTGCACGCGTCTCGGGCCATCCCTCGATCGTCTTGTGGGCGGGCGGCAACGAGGTGCTGTCGGGCTGGGAAAATTGGTCGGATCGCAAGGCCTTCAAGAAAGCGGTCGGCGCCGACGAGCAAGAGCGGATCGGCGCGGGGATGGCGATCCTGTTCGACGGCGTGCTGCGGCAGGCGGTGCGCGATTTCGATCCGGCGGTGCCGTACTGGCCCGGTTCACCCTCCACCGATTACGACGGCCCGGTGGATACCGATGCAGCGGGCGACCGCCATTTCTGGGACGTGTGGTCGGGATCGAAGCCGGTCGCGAACTACCTGAATTCCTGCCCGCGCTTCATGTCGGAATATGGTTTCCAGGCGATGCCCGATCTGGCGACGATCAAGGACTTCGCGGGCA
>CAJYSA010000086.1 GCA_913777325.1 uncultured Sphingomonas sp.
CTGGTGGCAAAGATCGCCGCGCGAGGACAGCGGAATCTTGTCGCAACCGCGACCAATTCCGGGGTGCGCGATCGATCATCCGGGGGCGTCGCACGCGACCCCGCGCCGATGGGGCGGCGTCAAGGCCCGGCCGAGGGGGGGGATAGGCCGGGAGGGGTCGCGGCGACGATCACCACCTGCCAATATCGCAAGTGATTTGTCAATTAGAGACTGGGAACGGGCAACTTTAATTTACAATCAAATGCTCTCGCGCGGCACGCCGGGTTCGCCGACCGACGCCTTCCACAGGGCGCCGGGCTTGGGCAGCAGGAAATGGCTGAACGGCAGGATCGCCGCGCCGACTGCCGGCGCGTCCTCCGACAGCGCGGCCCGCACGACCGGGGCGATGCCCGGCGCATCGGTCGCGTCGGCGATCAGCGCGTTGGCGCGCGCGGCGAGCGCATCGAGCATAGCACTGGGCAGACGCCCGCCGATCAGCACCACCGCCGGATCGATCAGGCAGTTGATCGCGTCGAGCGGCGGGCACAGCCGGCGCGCGGCGCGATCGATCCAGCGTGCGACGCTGCGCTCCACCTCCGGCGCGGGGGTGCCGGCGCGCAACGCCGCCGCCAGCGACAGGCCGTCGCCGCGCAGATGCTCGGCAAGTCCCGACAGCGACACCAGCCGCTGCACCTGCTCCGGCGCGCCATCCTCGCCGGGGGCGAGCATGAAGCCCAGCTCGCCGCTACGCCCGCGCGCGCCGCGCGCATAGGCGCCGTCGCACACGAACCCGCCGCCCAGCCCGGAGGACAGCAGGATGTAGAAGAAATTGCCGTAACGCTGCCCCAGGCCGAGCTGCATCTCGCCGGTGGCGGCGGCGGCGGCGTCGTTCTCGACGAACACCGGCAGCGCGAGCGGCTGCGCGAAGAGCGCCGCCATGTCGACCGTCTCCCATTCGGCATAGGCCTGCGGGCGCCCCGGCAGATCGATCGACCCGAGGTCGTCGGGCACCGCGACCCCCAGCCCGACCAGCCGCGCCGCATCGACCCCCGCCCCCTTCAGCATCGCGCGGACCGAGCGGCGGTAGAACGCCTGCACGTCGCGAGGGAGCGCGAAATCGATGTCCTCGGTGCGGCGCGCCAGCGTCTGGCCCGCGAAATCGACCAGCACCAGCGTCACATGGTCACGGTCGACGTTGATCCCGATCGAATAGCAGGCGTCCCGGCGCACGACGAGCCGGGTCGGCGGCTGCCCGCGAGCGCCGCGCCGCTGCCCGGCCTCCTCGATCAGCCCGTCGTGCAACAGGCGCTTGGCGATGTTGGCGATCGCCGGCGCGGTGAGCCCGGTGATCCGCGCCAGCTCGACCCGGGTCAGCGCGCCGCCGACGCGGATCGCGTGGAGCGTCACGCGCTGGTTGTGGTCGGCGGCACGCTCCAGGTTGGTGCCCGACAGCCGCGGGCGATCGCGGGTCACGCGCGGCGCCCTTCACGCGCCGCGGTCCCACGACCGCCCGACCATTTCGTGCATCCGGCACCTGCTGACATCGTCCCGCCCGACCCGTTTTCCGCAATTCGCCAATTTGATGTTTGAATGCCAAGCACTTGGCAAGCGGGAAGTGTGCCATCACGGCGCAAGATACCGGGATCGCAAGATTGTCCGACAAGTGGTGACCGTCAAACGAGCAGAGGCGCCATCGAGCGGCAGCGGATATCAGGCGATTTTCCAGTAGGTTGCATAACGTTCGTGCGCGATCGCATGATACGGCTTCAGCCGCACCGGCATGCCGTCCCGCGCGTCGATCGTGAATTCCAGCGGCGCGCCCGCCGGGCGGATGCGGCGGGCGAGCGCGTCGGCGTCGCCCGCAAGCACGGGCACGGCGACGGGCGTGTCGTTATACTCGCCATATTTGCGTTCGTTGACGATGATGTCCGCGCCGGGCGCCAACCCCTGCGCGCCCAGCGCACCCGCCAGGACCAGCGGCCCATAGCTGAACGCGACGATTTCGGGCGCGGACGCGGCGCGCTCGGCGCGCGGCTCCATCGCCAGTTCCAGCTCGACGACGTCGCCGTCACGCCACGTGCGGTCGACGGTGAGGAAGCGGCCCGGCTCGGCGGAGCGCAACGCGGGTTGGCCGTTGACGCGCACCGTGGCGGTGCGGCTCCAGCGCGGGTGGCGGAGCTTGAGCGCCAGCGCGGTGGCGCGCGTCGTGGCGATGCGCAGCCGGGTGACGGACTGCGCCGGGAATGAGGTTTCCTGTGTTATTATAACGCCATGCTCGCGCCAGCGCAGAACCGATGGGATGAACAGATTGACGTAGAGCTGGCGCCCGTCGTGGAAATAGATCGAATCCCGGTACTTCACATGGTTCTCCATGCCCGTGCCGGTGCAGCACCAGAACGAATCCTCCGGGGTGTGGTACAGCTTCATGTAGCCGGGGCGGGCACCCTGGAAGTAGGTTGCCATGCCGCTGTCCGGATCCTGCGACGCGAGGATGCCATTGTAGAGCGTGCGCTCGTAATAATCCGCGTAGCCCGCCTGCGGATCCTGCAGGAACAGTTGGCGGGTGAGCTTCAGCATGTTGTGCTGGCAGCATGTTTCCGACCCCTTGGCCGAGAAGACATGCTGGGCGAAATCGGCCATCGGAAAGAAATGCTCGTTATCGCCATGCCCGCCGGTGGCGAAGGCGCGGGTGAGCGCGACGCGCCGCCAGAAGAACGCCGCCGCCTGATGGTAGCGAGGATCGCCGCCGACCTCGTAGACGCGTTGAAAACCGATGATCTTCGGGATCTGCGTATTGGCATGCATCCCGTCTAGCCGATCCTCCCCCGCCACCAGCGGAGCAAGTACCGCCTTCTGTGAGAAACGCTGCGCAAGACGTTGATAGTCGGTATTTCCGGTCATGACGAACAGATCGGCGTACACCTCGTTCATGCCGCCATATTCGGTCTTGAGCATCTCCTCGAACTGCGCGTCGGATAGCGGCCTGGTGGCGACCACGCCCCAGTCCGCCAGCCGGATCAGGACGTCGCGCGCCGCATCGCTGTCCGCCAGCAACACGCCGTCGCGGAGGCCCGCATAGACCTTGTGCAGTGTGTACCAAGGCACGCCGGTGATCGGAGCGCCGCGCAGATGCGCCGCGATCAACGCCGCGCCGTTCGGAAAGGCGCAGACCAGCCCACTGTTCGCGGCCTTCTGACACGCCGCCAGCTCGCCCGCGATATAATCGATCCGCTCGCGGTATCGCCGATCGCCGGTGGCGCGGAACGCCAGCGCGCAGGCCGAGAGATAATGACCGAGCGTGTGACCATGGCAGTTGATGTCGGCCCACAGCGGCTCCGACTCCCAGCCGCCATAGACCGGCGCCTTCGGCGGCAGCCCGGCGTTGACGCGGAAATTGTGGAGCAACCGATCGGGCTGGAGCCGAAGCAGATAGGCCTCGGTCTGCCGCTGCGCATGCAGGAACGGGCTGTCGAGCAGATCGATGTCGCGCATGTCGAACGGCTGCAACGCCCCTGCGCGCGGAGCCCTTGCCGACGCCGGGACGGCGACCCCGGCGATGAGGGCACCACCGGCGACCCCGGTCATGAAACGGCGGCGCGACGGACGTACGCAGCAGGCGGCGGCCACAGGCATTCTCCCAACGATCCTGCACGGATCGCGCCCGTGCGTTGCGGCGAGCATAGCCATTACTCCGTCAATTGCCACCCTGACGGCGACATCGGATGCCATTGCGTCCGGGCCGGGCACTTGCCAGACTGGAGCGATAACGGGGGGATAATGAGATGCGTCACCTGATACTTACCGCGTTGCTCGTCACGTGCGCGCCGGTCGCCGGCGCCGATCCGGTGCCCAAGGAGCAATTGCTGACTCCGCCCGCGGACGCCCGGCATTATTCGATCAGCTCCGAGGCGGGGAAGCACGGCGACATCTGGTCCTGGCGACAGCCCGACGGGCAGATCGCGTATCGCATGTCGATGTCGTTGCGCGGCTGGATCACCGAGACCGACGAGCGCGTGACGCTGGGGCCGGATCGTCGCCCGACCGCGATCGTGATCCGGGGCTTTACCGACAGTGGCGACGCCGCCGAGACCTTCAGCGTGGCGCCAGACGGCATCGCGACCTGGAAGACGAGCGTGGACGGCGGATCGGCGCCCTATGCCGGGCGGCGCTACAACACCTATGGCGGGCCGCCGCTGGCCAGCGAACAGGACGTGGCCGCGCTTGTCGCGGCGGGGGCGAAGGGCATCGACCTGCTGCCCGGCGGTCATGCGACACTGACGCTGGGCGACACGACCATGATCGATGGGCCGCAGGGCAAGGTGCCGGTGCGGCTGGCGTTCATCAGCGGCTATGGCTTTTCACCGTCGCCGCTGTGGCTCGACAAGGACAACCGGCTGTTCGGCTATGCCGGGGTCATCTCGATGCTGCCGGTCGGCTATGAGGCCGCTGGACCGACGCTGAAGGAGATCCAGGACAAGGCGACCGCGACGATGGTGCGCGGCGTGGCGACGTCGTTCCTGACGCCGGCCAATCGCACGCCGACGCTGGTCGATCATGTGCTGCTGTTCGATGCGGTGGCGGGCCGCTACCTGCCGGATCGGGCGGTGCTGATCGCGGACGGCAAGGTCGCGCAGGTCGGCGCGGGCGGCACGCTGCGCGCGCCGACCGGGGTGACGGTGATCGACGGGCGCGGCAAGACGCTGGTCCCCGGCCTGTGGGACGCGCACCAGCATGTCGGCGAGGATTGGTCGCTTCTCCAGAACGTCGCGACGGGCATGACCAACTATCGCAGCCCCGGCTCGCTGATCGAGGATGCGCAGAGCATCAGCCGGCGGCGCGCGGCGGGCACCTTGCTGGCCCCCGACGGGCGCGTGTCGGTGATCATCGACCGCAAGGATCCGCTGGCGGCGCAGGGCGCGCTGACCGTCTCGTCAGAGGCGGAGGCGATCGCGGCGGTGCGCAAGATCAAGGCCGCGGGCATGTGGGGCGTGAAATTCTACACCTCGATGACCCCGGCGTGGATCGCGCCGGCGGCGGCGGAGGCGCACCGGCTGGGGCTGCACGTCCACGGCCATGTTCCGGCGGGGATGCGCCCGCTGGACGCGGTGCGCGCCGGCTATGACGAGATCACGCACATCAACTTCATCATGATGCAGGCGATGCCGCAGGAGGTGGTGGACAAGGCCAACACCGCCGCGCGGCTGGAAGGCCCGGCGCGATACGGCAAGGACGTCGACCTCGACAGCCCGGCGATGCGCGCCTTCTATGCCGAGATGGCGAAGCGCGGGACGGTGATCGACCCGACATTGACGGTGTGGGAGCCGATGATGACCAGCGACGGCACCGCGATCCCGCCCGAATATGCGTCGTTCGCGAAGGTCGCCCCGCCGGCGGTGGCGCGCGGCTGGCGGATCGCAGGCTATCCGTTGAAGGACGGGCTGACCCGTGAGGATTATCGCAAGAGCTTCGGCAAGATGGTCGAGCTGGTCGGGCGGCTGCACAAGGCCGGGGTGCCGATCGTCGCGGGCACCGACGGCTGGGGCGTGGAACTGGTCCGCGAACTGGAACTCTACCAGCAGGCCGGGCTGAGCAATGCGCAGGCGTTGCAGACCGCGACGATCGTGCCGGCGAAGCTGGTGGGGATGGCCGACCGGCTGGGATCGATCGCGTCGGGCAAAACCGCCGACGTGATCCTGGTGGACGGCGACGTGTCCCGCGATCTGGGCAACCTGCGCCACGTGCGGACGGTGTTCCTCGACGGATACCGGCTGGACGGCGACGCGCTGCGCAAGGCCAGCGGGATGAGCGGCATGCCGGACTGAGCGGGGCCGAACCCGGCGCGGCGGACCGGGATCAGGGTTGGGCGAACAGCCCCAGCCCCGCCACGTCCGCCGCGCTGAGATCGATCCCGAACATCATGCTGAGGCGCATCCGGTAGACGCGCGGATCGGTGATCTCCGCCTCGGTGGCGGTTTCGGCGGCGCGGCGGCGATATTGCCGATCGGTGAGGCTCGCGAAGCCGCGCGGCAGGATGATGCTGGCGACGGTGACGTTGGTGAAGCGGCTGATCGGCGCAGTCATCGACCAATGATTGCCCATCGCCAGATCGCTGTCGTGCACCGTCGCGGTGGTGAAGCTGTACTGCGGCTGCCACCCCGCCCCGGTGCCGCGCCCGTCGGTGGTGGCGGGATCGCCGTCGCGCAACAGCATCCAGCCGCCCGCCCCCGCGCGCGCGTCCTCACGGGTCAGCAGGAAGCGCGCGCCATCGGGCGCCTCGCCCTGCGCACCGTCTTCCAGCGGCATGACCGGGGCGTAGCTGCCGCCGAATCCCGCGTCGGCGAGCCACGCCTGCCCCTCGATCGTGACCAGCGACAGCGTGTGGGTGAGCGGCGGGACCGACGTCGCGCCCAGCCATACGCGCGCGAGCAGCGGCCGCGCGGTGAAGCCGAGCGCGCCCAGCGCATCGAGCAGCAACCGGTTCTGTTCGAAGCAATAGCCGCCGCGCCGCGCGGTCACCAGCTTGGCGGCGACCGCCGCGCCGTCGATCGCGATCGCACGGCCCAGCCGGACATCGAGGTTTTCGAAGGGGATGGCGAGCCGGTGCGCATGCTGGATCCGCGACAGCCCGGCGGCATCGCGGGTGGGGCGCGCGGGCAGATCGATACGGGCGAGATAGGCGTCGAGGTCGAACATCGGATCGCGGTAGCGCGAATATCGCGCATTGAGAACGGGTTTGACCGCGACGGCGCGTGCGACCATGCCAGCGGACGATTACGACAAGGAGGCGAGGATGAGCGACGTCACGGGGCTGGAACTGCGGTCGACGGTGGATGCCGACGGATGGCTGACGCTGAACCTGGAGGACGTGACCTATCCCACGCCGGGTGACGACGAGGTGCTGGTGAAGATCGAGGCGGCGCCGATCAATCCCTCCGACCTGGGGCTGCTGCTGGGGCCGGCGGACGTCGCGACGCTGGAGGAGGTGGGCACCGCCGACCGCCCCGCGCTGCGCTTCCGCGTGCCCGAGGGTCGGCTGGGCAGCCTGCGCGCGCGGATCGGCCAGTCGCTGCCGGTGGGGAACGAGGGCGCGGGCACCGTCGTCGCGGCGGGCGCGAAGGGCCAGGCGCTGATCGGGCGCAAGGTGGGGATGATCGGCGGCGCGATGTTCGCGCAATACCGGCTGGCGACCCTGCGCGAGGTGGTGCCGCTGCCCGAGGGCGCGAGCGCGGCGGATGGCGCGGCGATGTTCGTCAACCCGCTGACCTCGCTGGCGTTCGTCGAGACGATGCGCGCCGAGGGGCACACGGCGATCGTGCATACGGCGGCGGCATCGAACCTGGGGCAGATGCTCCAGAAGATCTGCCTGGCGGACGGCGTGCCGCTCGTGAACATCGTGCGCAAATCCGAGCAGGAGGCGATCCTGCGCGAGATCGGCGCGACCCATGTGCTGAACAGCGGCGACGCGGACTTCCGCAAGAAGCTGGCCGATGCGTGCGCCGAGACCGGCGCGACGATCTCGTTCGACGCGATCGGCGGCGGCACGATCGGCAGCGACGTGGTGCAGGCGATGGAGCAGGCCGCGAACCGGACCGCCGGCGAATACAGCCGCTACGGATCGGAGACCTTCAAGCAGCTCTACATCTATGGTGCGCTGGACACCGGGCCGACGACGCTCAACCGGCTGGCGTTCGGATTCCAGTGGAGCGTATCGGGCTTCCTGCTGACGCCGTGGCTGAAGAAGGCGGGTGCGGAGGTGACCGGGCGGATGCGGCAGCGGATCGCCGACGAGCTGACCACCACCTTCGCCAGCCGCTATACCGCGACGATCGGGCTGGCCGACGCGCTGAACGCCGACACGCTGCGCGCCTATGAGCGCAAGGCGACCGGCGAGAAATATCTGATCGACCCGACGCGCTGAGGCCGTGACCCGGCGGCTCGCGGCAACCGAGCCGTTCGAGCTGGATGATCGAGCCAGTCGAGCGCGCGCTTAACGCGTCATTGCGAGCGTAGCGAAGCAACTCAGAGCCGCGGCAGGTTCGCCTGCTCAGAGTGCCTGGGCGGCGGCCCAGCCGCTGGCCCAGGCCCATTGGAAATTATAGCCGCCGAGCCAGCCGGTGACGTCGACCGCCTCGCCGATCGCGTACAGGCCGGGGACGGTGCGCGCCGCCAGCGTCTTCGACGACAGCGCGTCGGTGGCGATGCCGCCGACGGTGACCTCGGCCTTGGCGAACCCCTCGGTCCCGTTGGGGTGGAAGCGCCAGTCGGACAGCTTGCGCTCGGCATCGGCCAGCGCGCGGTCGGTGGCGGCACCGAGTTCGCCGATGCCGACACGTTCCGCCAGCGCGTCCGACAGCCGCGACGGCAGGTCGAGCGCCTGCGCCAGCGTGGCGCGCGGGCGGGCGCGCTTGCCGGCGGCGAGCCAGCCCGGCGCGGCGCCGGGGCGGAAGTCGATCGAAACGGGATCGCCGTGGCGCCAGTAGCTCGACGCCTGGAGGATCGCCGGGCCGGACAGGCCGCGATGCGTGAACAGCGCGGCCTCGGCGAAGGCGGCCTTGCCGGCGCGCGCGACGACCGGGGTAGCGACGCCCGACAGCGCGCGGAACAACGCCTCGTCGCCCGGCAAGGTGAGCGGGACGAGCGCGGGGCGCGGCTCGACCACCTTCAGCCCGAAGCGGCGCGCGATGTCATAGGCGATACCGGTCGCGCCCAGCTTCGGGATCGACGGCCCGCCGGTGGCGATCACCAGCGACGGCGCGTCGTATGTGCGGTCGCCGTGGCGGACGGTGAAGCGCCCGTCGGCATGACCGATCTCGCCGAGCGGCTGGCCGAGCCGGATCGTCACCCCGCCCAGTTCGCACTCGCCGAGCAGCATGTCGACGATCGCGCGCGCGGAGCCGTCGCAAAAGAGCTGGCCGAGCGTCTTTTCATGCCAGGCAATGCCGTGCCGCTCGACCATGTCGAGGAAGTCGCGCGCGGTGTAGCGCCCCAGCGCGGACTTGGCGAAATGCGGGTTGGTGGACAGGTAACGGTCCGGCGCGGTGTGCAGGTTGGTGAAGTTGCAGCGGCCGCCGCCGGAGATCAGGATCTTCTTGCCCGGCGCATCGGCATGATCGAGCACGACGACGCGCCGCCCGCGCTGCCCGGCGACCCCCGCCGCCATCAACCCTGCCCCGCCCGCGCCCAGCACGATCGCGTCGAATGTGTCCATCCGGCGGGCGTGTGTCACAGGTGGGGGGGCAAGTCGATGACGGGTGTGGTGGCGCCGGGTTTGATGGGACGTCGGCGGACACCATCGGCGGCTGGACCCGCCGAAGCTGGAAACTGGAGAATAATAGATTACCCCGTCACCGGGCGTCAGGCGACGAAGAGGGGCCGCCTTTCCATGACAGACCTGCACGAAACCCAGCGGTCGGCCGAGCGCAACATGCACGGCCGATGCGACGGCGATCCAGTGGCGTTGCGCGCCGCTCACGTTTCCTCCGCGACGGCATAGACGCGAAGGCGATGGCCATCGGGGTCGAGCGCCACGAAGCTGCGTCCGAAATCCACGTCGGTCGGTGGCAAGGCGATCGTCGCGCCCTTGGCGGACCATTCGGCGTGGATCTGGTCGATCGCGGCGGCACTTGCCAGCTTGAAGCCGAGTTCGCTGCCCGCGCCGGTTGCGAGCGGCGCAGGTTGGACGTCATCCCTGCTCCACAGGCCGAGCGCCAGTCCCGAAGGCAGGATGAACAGGGCGAAGGTCGGGCCTTGCTCGACGGGCTCAATGCCCAGCATGTCGGCATAGAAACGCACGCTCGCTGCGGGATCGGCGACATAGAGAAGCAGTGTATTCGTCTCGGTCATCGGGAGGCTCCGGTTCGGAATGGTGGAACCGGTCTACCCCCGCCTGCTGTCAGTTTGCGGCAGTAGTATTCAGTCGAGCCGCTTGGTGATCCCTTCCGCTTCCCGCCACTCCTTCATCAATATCGGACGCCGCTTGGGATATCGTGCATCGATCAGCATCGCCGATGTGATGCGATCGGTGCGGAAATGACGAAAGCCTTGCCGTAACTCGCACCATCCCAGCAACACCCGCGCCGCGTCGAAGAACGCCAGCGCGAAAGGCCAGACGATCCGCTCGGATACCGAACCGGCACCATCGCGATAATGAAGAACCAACTTGCGTTCGGTGCGGATCGCCTTTCGTAGCAGCGCCGGATCGACGGCATCGATCGGGACCGTGGCTCCGGGACCGATCAACAGCGTCGAGCCATCGAGTTCGTCGCGCAAATCGGCAGGCAGCACGGCAGCGATCCGGATCAACGCGCTGCGAGCGGCATCGCTCAAGCGATCATCGGCACGATTGGCGACCCAGCGCGAGCCAAGCACCAGTGCTTCAATCTCATCCGGCGTGAACATCAAAGGCGGCAGCAGAAATCCGGGCTTGAGGACATAGCCAACGCCGGCCTCGCCTTCGATCGCGGCCCCCATCGCCTGGAGGCTTGCAATGTCGCGATACAGCGTCCGGATGCTGACGCCGAGCTCCTCAGCCAGCGTCTTCCCGCTGACGGGACGGCGGTGCCGCCTCATGGCTTGAAGAAGATCGAAAAGGCGCTCGGATCGGGACATGCGCTCAGTGTATAGCAAAGCTCATCTGCCAAAAAATGGCAGTAAGGCTAATTCCTTTTCGGGAAAGTGGCCGGATGTTTGTCGACGACAAGCGGCTGGCGTCGGGTCGGGGCTTCCAGGGTGTGGCAGTGCGCGTCGCACGTGCCTAGACACGCCCGGCGTGAAAGACACGGACGGTGCCGTCCGTCATGGCGAGCGTGGCGACGCAATCCGGGGCCGGGCCCGGATGCCCTGGATGGCTTCGCTGCGCTCGCCATAACGAGGGTGGGGTGACGTCGTTGCGGGTTCGCGTCGCCCCTGCCCCTCACACCGCCGCCAGTGCCTGCTCCATGTCGGCGAGCAGGTCGTCGGCGTCCTCGACGCCGATCGAGATGCGCACGAGATTGTCGGTGATGCCCAGCGCCTGCTTGCGCTCGTCGGCGACCGACAGATGCGTCATGCCGGCGGGATGGCTGGCGAGCGTTTCGGTGCCGCCCAGGCTGACCGCGAGCTTGGCGATCTTCATCGCGTCGAGGAAGCGGAATGCCTCCGCCTCGCCGCCCTTCAGGTAGAGCGAGAAGGTGGAGCCGCCGCCGGTGCAGTGGCGGCGATAGATGTCGGCCTGCCGACCCTCCGCATCGGCGAGGAAGCCGAGATAGCCGACCCGCTCCACCTTCGGATGGTCGCGCAGGAAGGCGCAGACCTTTGCGGCATTCTCCCCCGCGCGGCTCATGCGCAGTTCCAGCGTCTCAAGGCTGCGCATCAGCATCCACGCGGTATTGGGGTCGCAGATCGTGCCGATCGTGTTGCGCATCGCGCGGATCGTGTTGATGAGCGGCGCGGCACCCAGCACCGCGCCCGCGACCAGATCGGAATGGCCGCCGGCATATTTGGTGAGGCTGTACACCACCGCGTCCGCGCCGTGCTGAAGCGGTTGCGACCACAATGGACCGAGGAAGGTGTTGTCGATCGCGATCGGCGGCAGTTCGTCGGCGCCGGCGAAGATCGCGTCGCGGCTGGCGCGGACCGCCTCGACATCGACCAGCGCGTTCGTGGGGTTCGCGGGGCTTTCGAGATAGATCAGCGCGACGCGACCGGCCTCATTGGCCTTGGTCAGCACCGCATCGATCTCCTCACGGGTGGCCCCGGCGGGGAAATCGAGCCAGTTGACCCCGAAGCGCCCGAGAACGCGCGCGATCAGCGTCTCGGTCGCGGCATAGAGCGGGCCGGAATGGACGATCGTGTCGCCGGGGCGCACCAGCGACAGGAACAGCGTGGCGATCGCCGACATGCCGCTGGAGAAGGTGAGCGCATCCTCCGCCCCCTCCCAGATGCCGAGCCGGTCTTCGAGGATCTCCTGGTTCGGGCCGTTGAAGCGCGAATAGACCAGCCCCTCGGCACCCCCCGGACGCTTGCCCGTGACGCCCTCGAAATGGCGCTTGCCGGCGGCGGCGTTGGGGAAGACGAAGGTGGAGGTGAGAAAGACCGGCGGCTTCAGCGCGCCTTCGGACAGCGCGGGATCATAGCCGTGCCCCATCATCAGCGTCGCCGGCTTCAGCTTGCGCCCGCCGATCGAATCGATGTGGGCCTTGGGCGAACGGCGCGTCTCGACGCCGGTCAGATCGTCTTCGGTCGGCTTCGTCATGGCATCCTCGGCTATTGGGAACGATAAGGCACGAATTCGCCCATCGCGCAGCTTCCGCTGGGAATACGCGCGGGCAGGTTGACGGTCTGCGCGATGTCGCCGCGGCACAGCCGCGTCTGGAACTGGCGCGTGACGATCGCATCGCCGCGCGACACCGCTTCGCAGCCGCCGCCGGTATCGGTGACGTATACCAGCGACTTGCTGACGCGGTAGATCAGCTTGCCGTCGTAGGCGGTAAGCTGGGGACGGGTCCAGCGGGTGTCGATGCAGTCCTGCGGCTTGCCAGGGGTCTTGCCCGCGAGCAGCTTTTCATAGGCGATGCGGTTCTTGTCCACGCGAGGCGTGTCCGGCTTGTGCGTGGGAGCGGCGACGACCGCCGCCGCGCCGAGCGCCGCCGCGGCGCCGAAGGTGATGAGGAAACGCATCGCTGTTTCTCCTTCCTTCCGCATGCGACCGGGATGGTTACACGCGATACTTATCGTCAGCCTTTGTCCTTGCGCAAGCGGCGTTCGGCGAACGTCGCCGCATCCGGCGCGCGCAGGAACGGATTGGTCGCACGTTCGAGCGCGATCGTGGTCGGCACGGTCGGCGCGCCCGCCGCCCGCAGCCGGTCGACCTCCGCCATCCGCGCCACCAGCGCGTGATTGTCCGGCTCCACCGTGAGCGCGAACCGCCCGTTGGATTGCGTATATTCGTGACCGCAATAGACGCGGGTTTCGTCGTCGAGCGCGGCGTAGCGCCGCATGTTGGCGAACATGTCGGCGGGCGTTCCCTCGAACAGTCGGCCGCAGCCCATCGCGAACAGCGTGTCGCCGGTGAAGATCGCCGCATCGTCCGCGAAGTGGAACGCGATATGCCCGGCGGTGTGGCCGGGGACGTGCCACACCTGAGCACGGTGATCGCCGAGGGGCACGACATCACCCTCCCCCACCCCGTCGTCGAGCGCGTCGATCTTCGCGCGCTCGGCCTCCGGACCGATCACGCGCGCGCCGGTCGCCTGGCGGATCGCCGCCGCGCCGCCGACATGATCGGGGTGCCAGTGGGTGAGCCACACCGCATCGATCCGCCAGCCGCGTTCGCCCGCCGCGTCGAGCAGCGGCTGCGCCGCACCCGGATCGAGTGCGACGGTGTGTGCGTCGGCGTGGATCAGCCAGGCGTAATTGTCGCTGAGGACGGGGACGCGGACGATCTCCAGCATGTCACCACGTGCCCGTATTGGGCATCGACACCCAGGGTTCGGCGGGATCGAGCGTGCCGTCCTGCAACAGCTCGATCGAGATGCCGTCGGGGGTCTTCACGAACGCCATATGCCCGTCACGCGGCGGGCGGTGGATGACATAGCCGTGGTCGAGCAGCCGCTGGCACGTCGCGTAGATATCGTCGACGCGATAGGCGAGATGCCCGAAATTGCGACCGCCGCTGTAATCCTCCGGATCCCAATTGTGGGTCAACTCGACCTCGGCGTTGGCGCACTCGCCGGGTGCGTTCATATCCTCGGGCGTGGCGAGGAAGATCAGCGTGAAGCGACCCTTCTCGTTCTCGATGCGGCGGACCTCCTTCAGCCCGAGCAGCTCGAAGAAGGCGATGGTCGCTTGCGGGTCGCGGACCCGGATCATCGTGTGCAGATATTTCAACGTCTTCGCTCCCGGTTTCAGGGGACCACATCCTCGACGGCGCGCACCAGCAACGCGATATCGTCCTCGCGCGAGAGCCGGTGGTCGCCGTCCTTGACCAGCCACGTCTGAACGTGCGGGGAGCGGATCAGTTCGGCGAGGCGGCACGTGCGGTGCCACGGCACGTCCGGATCCTGCTGCCCCTGCAGGAGTCGCACCGGACCGTCGAAGGCGATCGCGCCGCCCATCAGGCGGTTCGCCTCGCCCGACTGCCAGAAGCGGCGCGTGTAGACGGTCGGCTCGGGACCATAGGGATTGGCGCGTTCGAGGCGACCGTGCTGGAGCAGGTACATCTTCTCGTCCTGCGAGAAGCCCCAATCGGTGAAGTCGGGCGCAGGCGCGATCCCGACCAGCGCGGCGACGCGATCGGGGCGGGCAAGCGCGGCGAGCAGCGCGATCCAGCCGCCCATCGAGGAGCCGACCAGCACCACCGGGCCATCCAGATGATCGATCATCGCCAGCGCATCGTCACGCCAGTCGGCCAGCGACTGATCCTCGAACTTGCCCTCGCTGGCGCCGCAGCCGCCATAGTCGAAGCGCAGGTAGGCGCGGCCCTGCGCCTTGGCCCATGCCTCCAGCGCCAGCGCCTTGCTGCCGGTCATGTCGGAGGCATAGCCGGGCAGGAAGACGATCGTCGGCGTGGCGCCGGGGGTGTGGTGATAGGCGAGGCGCGGGCGCGGCGGTTGCGATGTGACGATGCTCATGCCCGCCACATAGGCCGCGTCAGCGGTCGCGCAACCGCTCGACCATCTCCGCCGCGAGCAGCGACAGCGTGTCGTCGCGCGCGCCCATCACGACGATGCGGTCGCCGGGGCGCGCCTGCGCGACGCAATGCGCCGCCGCCGCCGCGCGATCGGGGATGTGGAGCGCGTGCCCGCCGGCGAGGGTGACATCCTGCACGACGTCGGCGCTGGTCACCTCGCGCGCCACCGTGCCGCCTTGGTAGACGGGATCGGGGAGCACCAGCAGGTCATCGGCGTGCAGGTGGGTCGCGAACATCGCCGCAAGCTCCGCGCGCATCACCTTGAGCGGGCCGTAACCATGCGGCTGGAACAACGCGATCACGCGGCCCGGAAAGGCGTGAAGCGTATCGAGCGTGGCGGCGATCTTGTCGGGATTGTGCCCGAAATCGTCGATGACCGCGATGCTGCCCGCCTCTCCCAAGAAGTCGAAGCGGCGCCGCAGGCCGGTGAACCGCTCCACCCCGGCAACCGCCTGTTCGAGCGGGAGCCCGGCGGCCACCGCCGCGCCGATCGCGGCGAGCGCGTTGGCGACATTGTGGCGACCGGGGACGCCGAGCGCGACGGGCGTGCGCTGCCCGCCGGCGACCAGCGTGAACCGGATCGCGAACGGCGCCGCGTCCAGATCGGTCGCCAACAGGTCCGCGCTGGTGTCCGTCAGCGAGAAACGGGTCACCCGCCCCGGCGGCAAGGCCATGGCGAGCCGCGCCGCATCGGCGTTGTCGGCGTTCACCACGGCGACGCGCGCATGGCCGATGAAGTCGCCGAACAGGCGGTTGAGTTCGTCGAGCGACTTGTGATCGAGGCTGACGTTGTTGAGCACCGCCACCTGCGGGCGGTAGAGCGCGATCGAGCCGTCGCTCTCGTCCACCTCGCTGACGTACGGGTCGCCCTGCCCGACCAGCGCGCTGGCGAAGGGGCGATCGGCACTGGCGAAGTCCTTCATCACCGCGCCGTTCATCACGGTCGGGTCGCGCCCGGCGTGGTGGAGGATCGTCGCGATCATGCCGGTGACGGTCGACTTCCCGCTGGTCCCGGCCACGCCGATCGGCTGCACGGCGGCGTTGAACAGCGCGGCGTTCAGTTCGGCGCGCGACATCCGACGGCAGCCGATGCGCGTCGCCGCGACCATGTCGGCGACCGTCTCCTCGACCGCGGCGGAGGCCACGACGATCTGATCGGGCGCGGTGACGCCGCTGCCGTCCTGCGCGAACAGCTCCACGCCCAGCGCGCGCAGCCCGTCGAACTTGGGCGTGACGCGGCCCTGATCGAGTCCGCGATCGCTGCCCGCGACGATCGCGCCGCGCCCGCGAAGGATCATCGCCAGCGGCATCATTCCCGATCCGCCGATCCCGACCAGAAAGAAGCGCTGGCCCGATACGTTGCCGTCATGCATGGCCGCGGGCTATCGGCGGTTTGCCGGGACGTGGCAAGCGGGAGGGCGACGGAATGCGGATCGGAGTGCTGGCGGCGAGCAGCGTCGCCAATCCGGACGTGATCGCGCCCGTTTCCGCCTTCGCGGCGATCGCCTATCCCGAGCTGGATCTGGTCTTCCACCCGCAATGTTATGCGCAGGACGGGCATTTCGCGGGATCGGACGCGGTGCGCGCGGCGGCGTTCCTGGAATATGCCAACGATCCGGCGTTCGACGCGATCTGGTTCCTGCGCGGCGGTTACGGATCGAACCGGCTGCTGGGCACGATCATGCCGCAACTGGGGCCGGCGGCGCGCGAGAAGACCTATCTGGGCTATTCCGACGTCGGGTTCCTGCTGGGCGCGCTCTATGCGCGGCGGATCGGGCATCCGGTGCACGGGCCGATGGCGAGCGACATCCGCCGCCACCAGGGCGACGCCACGGTGGCGCGCGCGCTGGGCTGGCTGGCGCGCAAGGATCGCGCGGGGCTGGAGCCGGGGCTGGACGGGCGCCCGGCGGCGGCGTTCAACCTGTCGATCCTCGCCGCGCTGATCGGGACGCCGTATCTGCCCGACCTGGCCGATCACGTCCTGATCGTCGAGGAAGTGTCGGAGGCGATGTACGCGATCGACCGGATGCTGTTCACCCTGGGCAACGCCACCCAGCTTCGCAGCCTGGCCGGCGTGCGGCTGGGCGCGGTGACGGCGGTGAAGGACAACGAACCCCATTGGGGCGAGCCGCTGGACGCGATGATGACCCGCTGGTGCCGCGACCTGGGCGTGCCGTATCTGGGGCGGGCCGAGATCGGGCATACGCAGGCCAACCGGGTGGTGCCGTTCGGGGTGGCGTGAACGTCTCCCAACCCGGGGATTACAGTTTATCCATGTTGATCCGGACGCGAAACCACCGCGCATTTCCGCCGTTTTCCAGGCCTCACATCAAGCAATGGAGGTCAAGATGAACAAGATGCTCGCCGCCGTCGTCGCTTTCTCCAGCCTGGTCGCCGCCACCGGCGCGTCGGCGGCGCCGTGGGTCGCCGAAGAGGCGCAGGTGCCGATGGCCAACGGCATGGCCGCGATCGCGATGGTGCGCGACGGCCATGCGATGCGCACCGTCGTCTGCCGCGACACCAGCGACGCGTTCATCAAGATCCGCCCCGACGGCATCGCCTATGACACCAGCGACCGGCACGGGAAGATCGTGCGGACCGAGGAAGTGATCGACACCGCCAAGATCCTGCCGGTGAACGTCGATGCCTGCACCGTCAGCGCGGGCAACCATTTCGACGCGGCGGTACGCGCGGCGCGCACCGCGTAACCGGCGCGGGCGGGACGGCCATTGCCGTCCCGTCGCTCGCCCACGTCAGTGCGCGATGCCGAGCAACAGCAGCAAGATCATCCACAACAACAGCACCGCCAGCGCGGACGCCAGCGCCGCCAGCGTGCGCACCCCCGCCCCGGCATTGCCGAGCGCATAGGCGCCGCGCAACTGCACGAAGAGATGGACGGGGAACAGCAGCAGCATCAGCGCCACGCCGGGCAGCCCGGCGGCGGACCACAGGATCATCACCGCCATCAGCAGGCTGACGAAGGCCAGCGAATAGGTGACGAACACCGCATGGTCGAACAGGCGCACGTCGCGGCGCCACGCGAACAGCAACCACATGAACGGCAGCGACAACGGGATCAGCGCCCAGGAGAATTTGTAGCCGTTCGCCTCCATCTTGAACAGCAGCAGCTCCGGGTCGGCGATCGCGTGGTTCAGCTTTTCGTTGAGCGTGTGCCACGGCGTGTCGATGCGAAAACCGTCCTCGCCGGGTGCCTGCGCCAGTGGGACACGCGCGAGCATCGCCTGCGCCTGCGCCAGTTCGGCGCCGCTCGTGCGCAACTTGGCCAGCCGCGCGTCGATCTCGCGCGTGTCCTGCTTCGCCGCCACCGCGGCGGCGCGCTTGCGCTGCACGACCACGGTCAAATCGCGGACGCGCGCCTGCTCCGCCACGAGCTGTGCGCGCGTCTCCTGCGTCGGGGCGTGCACCTCCGCAAAGCCGCCGAAGAGCGAATAGGTGACGTACAGCAGGAACACCGCGAACAGGTACAGCGCAAGCGGCGACAGGAACCGCCGCCGCTCGCCATCGATATAGCGGCGGGTCAGCGCGCCGGGATGACGGACCAGCATCGCCAGCGTGCGCCACACCGCACCCTCGATGTGCAGCACCCCGTGCGTGAAATCATGCCACCAAGCGCCCAGCGTGCGGTGGATGTGCCCCGATTGCCCGCATTCCTGACAATAAGCGCCCAGCCGGGTCGCCCCACAATTCAGGCACGCCGCCCCTGCCCCGTCGCCCGCCCCGTTCATCGTTACGCCCCCGGCCAAGTCCCCGCGCCCGTCTGGCACAAAGCGGCGGAGGGCGTAAAGCGTTACGCGGTCGGCGTTTCCTGCGGATGATGTGGCGTGAGGATCAGCGTCTGCCCCTCGACCCGCCAGCCCTTCAGGCGCGACAGGAAGTTCATGCCGAGCACGTCGACGTCGCCGAACGCCGGCGACACCACCACCGCCAGATCGCGCGCGACGACGTTGCCGAAGCGCAGTTCGCGCACCTGCCCGGTGTCGGCACGGATCGTGCCGTTCGCGGTCTTCAGCAGCACCGGGAACACCGCCGGCTTCATCTCCACCCCCGCCGCCGCCGCGGTGGCGGGCGAGAGCGCGGTGAGCGTCGCGCCGCTATCGACCAACAGGCGCCGCTTCACCCCGCCGATCGTGGCGCGGACGTAGAAGTGCCCGTCGCGGCTCATGCGGATGCGCGTCTCCTCGCCGGCGACCTGCTGATCGTCGAGGTCGAGCACGGCGGCGGCCCGACCGAACAGCGGATCGAACCGGCCCCGCTCCACGATCGCGGCATAGAGCAGCAGCCCGGCCCCGATCCACAATGCGACGCTGACCAGGGTGCGCAGCACCGGGATCCGGCGCGCGGCGATCGCGGCCAGGAACAGCGCGCCGAGCAGGATGTAGAATTGCGGGTTGGACAAAGCGTCGGCGGGCATGTCGGGGATATAGGAAGCCGGCCCCCCGGGGAGAATGGCGGGCGCGCGGCGGCGGCGCGGAATGGCTGGCGCAAACCACCCGCGTGCGTTATGTCGCGGGCGTGATGACGACGCCGACTACCACCACCAGCCGGGCGGGCCCGGGCAGCGTCGTTCGCGTCACCGCCTGACGCGCGCCGCTCCCCGGCCCCGCCCGACCGGGTGGAGCGCGGGCGGCCGCTTTTCACCCGTCACCGCAACGCCGCCCTTTTCGTCGGACACCGGCACCGCTAGGCGGCGGGTTCGACTTTGCGCAGGAAGACCCTTCGATGGAAATGCTCTCGATCACGCTGCCCGACGGTTCGGTCCGTGAGGTCGCGTCCGGGACCACCCCCGCCGAGATCGCCGCCGCGATCGGGCCGGGCCTCGCCAAGGCCGCGATCGCCGCGCGCGTGGACGGCGAGCTGCGCGACCTGTCGCGCCCGCTGACGCAGGACGCCGCGCTGGCGCTGGTGACGCAGAAGGACGAGGCCGACGCGCTGGAACTCGCCCGCCACGACTTCGCGCATGTGATGGCCGAGGCGGTGCAGCACCTGTTCCCCGGGACGCAGATCACCTTCGGCCCGGCGACCGAGGACGGTTTCTATTACGACTTCGCACCGAAGGACCGGCCGTTCACCGACGAAGACCTGCCCGCGATCGAGGCGGAGATGCGCCGCATCATCGCGAAGAACGAGCCGTTCACGCGCGAGGTGTGGTCGCGCGAGCAACTGATCGCGACGTGGAAGGAACAGGGCGAGACGTTCAAGGCCGAATGGGCCGCCGAGCTGCCGGATGGCGAGGAGCTGACGATCTATCGCCAGGGGCAGTGGCTCGACATGTGTCGCGGGCCGCACATGCCCTCGACCGGGCGGCTCGACCCCAATGGCTTCAAGCTGACGCGCGTGTCGGGCGCCTATTGGCGCGGCGACCAGAAGAACGCGATGCTCAGCCGCGTCTATGGCACCGGCTGGCTGAACAAGAAGCAGCTCGACGCGCATCTGACGATGCTGGAGGAAGCCGCCAAGCGCGATCATCGCAAGATCGGCGCGGAGATGGACCTGTTCCACCTCCAGTCCGAGGCGCAGGGCTCGGTATTCTGGCATCCCAAGGGCTATATCCTGTGGCGGCAGATGGAGGCGTATATGCGCCGCCGCCTCGACGCCGC
>CAJYSA010000087.1 GCA_913777325.1 uncultured Sphingomonas sp.
CGCCCGCGCCGATCGCGCCACACAGGAGCGGATGCTCGCCGATGCCCGCGCCCGGCTGGCCGGCGCGGGGGACGAGGCCGAAGGCTGGCGCAACCGGGCGGGCGAAGCCGCGCGCCGCATCGCCGACATGGGCGCGCGCGCGGAGGCGCTCGACACGGAACTGGCGGAGCTGGAGCAGCGCCCCGCCACGCTCGATCGCGACATCGCCGCGTTGGCGGCGCAGCACGCTGCCGCCGTCACCGCGCTCGATACCGCGCAGGCAGCAGAGCGCGACGCCGATATGGCGCTCCGCACCGCGGATGCCGCACATGCGCGGGCCGGCGAATTGTTGGCCAGCGCCCGTGAGGCGCGGGCCGCCGCGACCGCACGGGTTGAGGGACATGAATTGCGCCGGGTCGAGATGGGCCGCGTCGCCGGCGAACGCTTCGAATGCCCGGCCCCGGTCCTGCCCGCGAAGGTCGGATTCGAGGCGGCAGGGGTCACCACTCCCGCCGAGGAATCGGCGGTGCACGAACGGCTGTCGATGGACCGCGAACGTCTCGGCCCGGTCAATCTGGTCGCCGAGCAGGAACTGGCCGAACTGGAGGCGGCCGGCACCAGCACCGCCGCCGAGCGCGACGAGCTTGGTCAGGCGGTGAACCGGCTGCGTGGATCGATCGGCACGCTCAACCGCGAGGGACGCCAACGGCTGCTGGCGGCGTTCGAGGCGGTGGACGGTCATTTCCGTCGACTGTTCACCACCCTGTTCGACGGCGGGCAGGCGCATCTCGCCCTGGTCGATTCGGACGATCCGCTGGAGGCCGGGCTGGAGATCATGGCGCAACCGCCCGGCAAGCGGCTGCAATCGCTCACCCTGCTCTCCGGGGGCGAGCAGGCGCTTACCGCCATCGCGCTGATCTTCGGGCTGTTCCTCACCAATCCGGCGCCGATCTGCGTTCTCGACGAGGTCGACGCGCCGCTCGACGACGCCAATATCGAGCGGTTCTGCGATCTGCTCGATCGCATGACGCGCGAAACCGAGACGCGTTACCTGATCGTCACCCACAATGCGGTGACCATGAGCAGGATGCACCGCCTGTTCGGGGTCACGATGATCGAAAAAGGCGTCAGCCGGCTGGTATCGGTCGATCTTCAGGCGGCGGAGTTGATGGCCGCGGAATAGCGATCCAGCGCGGCGCGGGGTCGCGGATCGCGCCATGGATCAGCCACAGCATCGCCGCGCCACGCACGATCGCCGCCGCCAGAATGTCCGCCTGCGTCGCGGAGGGCCATGCGCCGTCCAGACCCGCGAAGAACCAGAATTCGGCGAAATAGGCGGCGAGATCGCCTAGCAAGAACAGCGCCATGGCGCGCACGCGCGTCCCCGTCAGCACGATCATCGGCCACAGCCACAGGTCGAACTGCGGCGAATAGACCTTGTTGGTCAGCAGGAACCACGCCAGCACCGGCATGAACAACAGCCAGGGCCGGTCGCGATGCCGGCGCCAGCCGACCGCGACGATCGTCGCCGCGCCACCCGCGAACAGCACAAAGGACCAGAAATTGCGCGTCGGCAGGTCCGTCACCCACCAGTTGAACTGCGCCAGCAATTCCCACACGCTGGCCGCCGTCCCGCCCCGCTCACGCGAAAAGGCGTAGAATTCGCGCCAATTGTCGAACGCCACCACCGCGACCGGCACATTGACCGCACCCCACGCCACCACCGCGACGATCACCAGCAACGCCGCGTCGCGAATGCGCCGCGGCCACGCGCGTCCGGCACGGAACAGCGCCGTCAGGCCCAGCAACGGCAGCATCAGCACCGGGAACAGTTTCGCCGCGCCGCCCAGGGCCGCCAGCGCCGTCGCCTTCACCATCGCGCCACGCCGCGCCGCCAGCATGGCGGTCACCGCGAAGGTCACCGCCAGCATGTCCCAATTGTGCCCCAGGTACAGCACCAGCGGCGGCGCCAGCGCCCAGCCATATTGTCGCCGCAGCCCCACGCCCGCGCCGCGCATCAATTCCAGCACCGTGAACGCCAGCATCGCGTTGACCAGCGCGACCGCGTTCAGGAAATCGGCGGCATCCGCGCCGCGCCCGCCGATCACGCGTGCCAGCACGCCCTCGGCCCAGATCAACGCACCGGTCAGCACCGGATATTCCATCCGCGCCTGAAGGTACGGAATCTGCCCCGCCGCCACGCCGCGCAGCCCCCAGAACGGCACCGCATCGCTGTAACAGCCGGTGATATACTGCTCGGACCACGTCCAGCCGCCGCCGCAATGCGCCTTGAACGCCCAACCCAGCAGGCACGTCAACGCCAGCGCGATATAGGGGCCGTTCGGGCCAAGGCGATCGATCAGGCGCTGCACGGGGTTGATCCATGGCAAAGCGATCCGCTCTCGACAAGCCATGGATGCGAACATACACCGAACGCATGGCGCAGCTCGATGTCCGTCAAAAGCTGGAAATCCTGGCGGATGCCGCGAAATACGATGCGTCCTGCGCGTCGTCGGGCACCACGAAACGCACGTCGGCGGACGGCAAGGGGCTGGGATCGACGGAGGGGATGGGCATCTGTCATGCCTATGCGCCGGATGGCCGTTGCATTTCGCTGTTGAAAATTTTGCTGACGAACAGCTGCATCTTCGACTGCCATTATTGCATCAATCGCAAAAGCTCGAACGTCCGGCGTGCGCGATTTACCGCGCAGGAGGTCGTGAACCTCACACTGTCGTTCTACCGCCGCAATTATATCGAGGGGCTGTTCCTTTCGTCGGGGATCATCAAATCCTCGAACTATACGATGGAGCAATTAGTGGAGGTCGCGCGCAGCCTGCGCGAGGATCATCATTTCCGCGGTTATATCCATTTGAAGACGATCCCCGACGCCGATCCCGAGCTGGTGCATCAGGCCGGTCTGCATGCCGATCGTGTGTCGATCAATGTCGAGTTGCCCACCGTCGGCGGGCTGAAGCGGCTCGCCCCCGAAAAGGACAATGACCGTATCGAAGGCGCGATGCGGGACATGACCGACGCGATCACCGACACCACCGATGCGCGCAAACGCTACCGCTCCGCACCGCGTTTCGCCCCCGCTGGTCAGTCGACGCAGATGATCGTCGGCGCGGACGCGGCCACCGATGGCGACATCGTCACCAAGGCGTCGACCCTCTACGATCGCTTCGGATTGCGCCGCGTCTATTATTCGGCGTTCAGCCCGATCCCCGATGCGTCGAGCGTTCTCCCGCTGCAACGCCCTCCGCTGATGCGCGAGCACCGGCTGTATCAATCCGACTGGCTGATGCGCTTCTATGGCTTCCAGCCGCGCGAGGTGGTCGCCGCTGCCGACGACGCGACCGGGATGCTGCCGCTCGATATCGACCCCAAGCTTGCCTGGGCGCTCAAGTTTCGCGACCAGTTTCCGGTCGACGTCAATCGCGCACCGCGTGAGCTGCTGTGGCGCGTCCCCGGCCTGGGCGTGAAGGCGGTCAAAAGCATCCTGGCGGCGCGGCGCTGGCGACGGTTGCGGCTGGATGACGTCGCGCGTCTCACGGTGTCGATCGCGCGCGTCCGGCCCTTCATCGTCACCGAGGACTGGCGCCCGGTGACCTTGAGCGATCGGGCCGAGCTCAAGCCACTGGTCGCGCCCCGCCCCGCGCGCCGACAACTGGAATTGTTCGGCGCGTGAGAATGAATCGCGGGTGAAACGGGGCGCCGCCTCGTGCGCTACGGCCACGAAGGAGATCGCCATGGCCCATGCAGACATCTACGCCGACCTGAAGCGGGATCACGACAAGCATCGCGCAATGCTGAAGGAATTGAGCGATTTGCGCGGCGAGCCGCAGAAGCGCCGCGATCTGTTCGAGGCGTTCCGGCTCGAGGTCCAGAGCCATGCCGCCGCGGAAGAAGAATCGCTATATGCCACGATGCTAGGTAAGCCGGACCTGCGCGACGACGCGCGCCATTCGGTCGCCGAGCATAAGGAGATCGACGATCTGATCGGCGAATTGCTCGACATGGAGGCCGACGGCGCCGCGTGGGAAGACAAGTTCGCGCACCTGCGTCACCGCTACGAGCATCATATCGACGAGGAGGAGGAGGAGATGTTCCCCGCCGCCGAGGCGAAGCTCGATACGGCGACCGAGGAGCGGCTGGCCGAAACCTATGAGGAGCGCAAGCCCGCCGAACTGGAACTTGCCGGTGCCAATCCCCCCGGCGGCGACGATCGCGACTGATCGTTCGTCCCCGATGCGCGCCGTCACGCTCCCCGCCCCCGATGACATGGATGCGTGGCGCGAGGCGGCGCGCGGGCTGATCGCGGAGGATGTGCCGCCGGACCGGGTGGTGTGGCAGGTGGGCAGCGCGCCGGAGGATCTGTTCGCGCTGTCCGCCGAACCCGCTGCGGCCCCGCCGGTCGACGCCTCCGCCTTGCGGGTGTCGCGCGCGTTCATCGCGCTGGCGAACGACGTGGTGCTCCACCGGGATTCCGAGCGGTTCGCGCTGCTCTACACCTTGCTCTGGCGGCTTCGCGAGCACCCGCGGCTGGTCGAGGATCATGCCGATCCGCTGGTGCGGCGGCTGGACGGGCTGGCCAAGGCGGTGCGCCGCGACATTCACAAGATGCGGGCGTTCCTGCGCTTCCGCAGCGTCGCCGACGATGATGGCGACCGCTACGTCGCCTGGTTCGAGCCGGACCATCATATCGTCCGCGCCAACGCCGCCTTCTTCGTCAACCGCTTCGCCAGCATGCGCTGGTCGATCCTGACGCCCGAGGTGTCGGTCCATTGGGACGGCACGGCATTGCGCGAGGGGCCGCCCGCCGCCCGTGGCGACGCGCCGGAGGGCGATCCGATCGAGGAGGTGTGGAAGACCTATTACGCCAGCATCTTCAATCCGGCACGCGTCAAGGTGAAGGCGATGCTGAAGGAGATGCCGCGCAAATACTGGAAGAACATGCCGGAAACCGCGCTGGTCCCGCAGTTGCTGGCCGGCGCGCAGGCACGGGAGAGCGGGATGATCGAACGCGCGCGCGATCGGGTGGAGGTGGGCGGCAATGCTCAGGCGGCGTGGGAAGCGCTTCGCGACGAGGCGCTGGCCTGTACGCGCTGCCACCTCCATCGTCCCGCCACGCAAACGGTGTTCGGAGAGGGGCCGATCGATGCCCCGATGATGTTCGTCGGCGAACAGCCGGGCGATCAGGAGGATCTGGCCGGCCATCCATTCGTCGGCCCGGCCGGGCAGATGTTCGATCGCGCGCTGGCGGCGGCGGGGATCACCCGCGCCGAGACCTATGTCACCAACGCCGTCAAGCATTTCAAGTTCGAACCCCGTGGCAAGCGCCGCATTCATGCCAAGCCCGACGCGGGCGAGATCGAGGCATGTCGCTGGTGGATCGAGCAGGAGCAGATGCTGCTGCGCCCCAAGGTGACCGTGGCGCTGGGGGCGACGGCGGCGCGCAGCCTGTTCGGCAAGGTGATGACGATCGGGCGCGAGCGTGGGCGTAAGCAGCGCCTCCCGGATGGCGGCGCGGCATGGATCACCGTCCACCCCAGCTATCTGCTGCGGCTCCCCGACGAGGACGCGCGCACCACCGAATTCACGCGCTTCGTGGAGGATCTGAAGCTGGCGCACGCGGCACTGGCCTAGCCCCCGCCCTGCCCGACTCGCCGCTCACATCTCGCGCGGGTCCGGGCCCATCCGCCCGTCGGGATCGTCCATCGCATCGATCGCGGCGATCTGCTCCCCTGTCAGCCGCACGTCGCGCGCCGCCCAATTGCTGGCCAGATGCTCCAGATCGCCGGCCTTGGGGATCACCGAAAAGCCCTTCGCCAGATGCCAGGCGATGATCACCTGCGCCGCCGTCGCGCCGGTCGCCTCGGCGATGGCGACGATCCGCTCGTCCTTCAGCGTGGCCCCCTGCCCCAACGGGCTCCAGCTTTGCGTCACGATCCCGCGTTCGCGATTGGCGGCCTGCACCGCGCGCTGCTGGAAGGTCGGGTGAAGTTCGATCTGATTGACCGCCGGCGTCACCCCGGTGGCGTCGATGATCGCATCGAGATGCTCGGGCAGGAAGTTCGACACCCCGATCGATCGCGCCAGCCCCTGCTCGCGCAGCGACACCAACGCCCGCCACGCGTCCACGTAATGCGCGCCGGACGGATGCGGCCAGTGGATCAGATAGAGATCCACCTGATCGCGCCCCAGCAAAGCCAGGCTGGCGTCCAGTGCCGCGCCCGCATCGCCATGCGCGTCGTGCCACAATTTCGTCGTCAGCCACACGTCGTCGTGCGCCACGCCTTCGCCGACGCCGCGCTCGTTGTGATACATCGCCGCCGTGTCGACCAGCCGAAAGCCGAGGTCGAGCCCGGCGCGCACCACGGCGGCAACCTGTGCGTCGGGGATCTGATAAGTGCCCAGCCCAAGCTGGGGCATCGCGCGGCCATCGTTCAGGACAAGTTCGCTCATGTGCGACGAACCGTTGCTCGCGGTGCGCGGTTCCCGCATTCGCGCTTCCCTTTCGCGGCCCGGTGCCGCAAGCGCGCGCGCATGGTCGAGAAGATCCTTAGCGCCCTTGCGGGCTTCGCCATCGCCGTGATTTCCGCGGGCGGTTACTGGGGCATCGCACTGCTGATGGCGATCGAGAGCGCGTGCATCCCGCTGCCCAGCGAGATCATCATGCCCTTCGCCGGCTATCTGGTGTCGACGGGCGAGCTGAACCTGTTCCTGGCGGCGACCGCCGGCGCGCTCGGCTGCAATCTCGGCTCGATCGTCGCCTATGAGATCGGTCGGCGCGGCGGGCGTCCGATGGCGGAAAAGTTCGGCCGCTACGTGCTGATCGGGCCGGGGGAGCTCGATCTGGCCGATCGCTTCTTCAACCGCTGGGGCGCGTGGGCGATCCTGATCGGCCGGATGCTGCCGGTGATCCGCACCTTCATCGCCTTCCCCGCCGGGGTCGCGCGAATGAAGCTGATCCCCTTCCACGTCTACACCTTCGTCGGCTCGTGGCCGTTCTGCCTGCTGCTCGCGTGGGTCGGCATGACGCTCGGCGACAAGTGGAACAGCGACCCGCGACTCAAGGCGTTCTTCCACCGCGCCGACGCGGTGATCGGCGTCGTGCTGGTCGCCGCGATCGCCTTCTACGTGTGGCATCGTGTCAAGGGCGTGCGCAAACCGCACTGATCGCGCGTCCTGCGCGAAAAAGGGCGGTAAAGACGCTCGTAAATCAGCGAAGTTCCAAAACTTTCGCAGACACAAAATGTCATCTGTCAATCATGGTTAACGCGCTTTAAGTACATTGACTAACCCACATTGGTGACCAACTGTCCGCGTCGAACGAAGCGCGGGCGGAGTGAGTCCGTGCCGGTCGTTCGGTACAACAGTGGGAGAATAGCCCGTGAAGACGGCAATGATGGCGGCTGCCTTGCTGGCAGCCGTATCCACCGACGCGTCCGCAGCCACGATCTTCGGCGTTGACGAAAACAACAATCTCGTCACGTTCGACAGCTCGTCTCCGGGAACCTTTCTGTCAAGCGTGCGTATCACCGGCGCTGACAGCAGCTTCGAGGCGCTCGACTTCCGCCCGCTCAACAATATGCTGTATGGATTGACCGCGAACCGCGTCGTCCACATGATCGACACCGCCACCGGCGTGGCCAGTGCGGTCAGCGGTCGGCTGGCGATCGACGGCAGCGTGTTCGGCTTCGATTTCAACCCGACGATCGATCGGGTGCGGATCGTCAGCAACACCGACAACAATTACGTCTTCAATCCGAACGACGGTTCGCTGACCGGCGCGCCGACCACCACCTCGCTCGGCTACGCCAGCGGCGACGTGAACGCCGGTGCGAACCCGGGCGTCAGCGCGGCGGCCTACACCACCTCCACCTTCGGCGCGGCGGCGAGCACCACCCAGCTCTACGTCATCGACACCGATCGTGACGTGCTGGCGAAGCAGAACAACAATGGCGGCGTCCTGAACACGGTCGGCGCGCTCGGCGTCGATCTCGGCTCGCGCACCAGCTTCGACATCTCGGGCACCGATGCCTTCGCGTTCAACGGCAACACGCTTTACCGCGCCGATCTGGGCACCGGAAAGCTGAATGCGATCGGGCAGACCAACCGCGCGCTGTTCGGGATCGCGATCCAGGCGGTGCCGGAACCCGCCACCTGGGCGATGATGATCCTCGGCTTCGGTGTCGTCGGCTATTCGATGCGCCGTCGTCAGGCGACCGTGCGGATGCCGCAGGCGATCTGAGCCATGGATCGGGCGGCGTGGCACACGCCGCCCGACACTACGGAAGGTCCGGCGTGTCCCGCTTGGCGGTGGCACGCCGTTCCTTTTTCCAGCGCGTCGCATTCTGCGTGATACAGCCCGTCGCGCTGGCGGCGCCCACGGTCGAGCAACTGCCGACCCCGACGGTTCCGACATCGCGGTTCGCCTGTTCGCGCGCCGCCCAATTCTCGTTCTCGGGCGTCACCTCGAAATTCCGCAATTCCTTGGGGATGCGGAACTGCTCCTCGGCGGGGCGGCGCGTGCAGACCACCACCTCGTTGCCGTTGTTGTCGGTGGGGCAGCGTTCGTTGCCGTACAGCACGATCACGCCGTTGACGGGCGCGCTGCGCGATACCCCCTCCGCGATCGTCGTGCGCGCCGGGCGTGGTGTGTCCGGCGATGGCGGGCCGCTTTGCGCGACGGCGGGCATTGCGCTCAGGGCCAGCAGCAGGACGGGGGCGCGACGCAGCTTCATGCTTCCTCTCAGATACGTTTGGCGGTGGCGATCGCGACGCGGCAGCCCAGCCGGATCACCGCCGACATCAACGGATAGGCCGGCGCGTTCTCCGCGCCGTTCGCCAGCGCGGTGTCGCGATGCTCCAGTTCCTCGGCCTGGAACTCGCGGATCGCGTCGGACAATTCGGGATCGCTGTCGCCCAGCGCGACCAGCTGTTCCTCATAATGCTTGTCGATCTCGGTCTCGACCGCGGCAGTACACGCCATCGCGGCTTCCGGCCCGATCGCGGCGGTCACCGCACCCAGCGCGAAACCCGCGACGTCCCAGAACGGCTGGAACAACGTCGGGCGTACGCCCCGCTCGACGATCATCCGGTCGAAGAACGCGCGATGCTTCTCTTCCTGCAACGCCATCGCGGAGATCTTGCGCGCCATCGGCGAACGCTGCCCCATGATCGCCAATTGCCCCGCATAGATGCGGATCGCGCCGAATTCGCCGGCCTGATCGACGCGGATCATCGCGTCGGACGGATGCGGCCGGTCACCGGGCTTCCACGTCATGCACGCCTCCTCAGCTGCGTCGCGATCAGCACCGCACCAATCAACGAGATCAACGCATTCCACCCCGCGAGCGAGACGCCGAGCAACGACCATTGCGCCGCGTCGCATCGGACGATGGGGGCGGCCAGCAGGTCCTTCAAGGCCTGGTCGGTCGACAGTCCGGTCAGATTGGTGGTCTGGGTGCAGGCGGTGATGCCCTGCCACCAATGATATTCCACCCCGGCGTGAAAAATGCCGATCAGCCCCGATACCGCGATCAGCGCCGCCGCGCCCGCGACCAGCGTCGCCTTGCCGCGCGGGCCACCGGTCACGAACGCCAGCGCGGCGAACACCAGCGCGCCGTAATGCGGCCAGCGCTGCCAATGGCACATCTCACAAGGATACAGCCCGCCGATCAGTTGGAGCGCCCAGGCACCGCCCAGCAACGCGGCCGGGATCAGCAGCGCCAGCAGCCGCGCGTTGCGCACGCCCGCGGTCATCACTTCGCCGCCGGGGTGGCGGCGGCGGTCGGCTTGACCGTCATGGCCTGCGTCACCGCCGCCACCTGCGTGGCGCCGCCCAGCCGCGCGATCGTCTTCAGCGCGTACCAAAGCTGGAAGTCCTCGATGCCCTGCTTCTTCAGCACCTCGGGCGAGGTCGCGAAGCGCGGATCATCCTTCACATCCTCCTCCAGCACCGCATTGTCGGGCGACTTGATCTCGTTGATCAGGTGGCGGCGCAGATCGGCCTCACGGAAGACGGGTCGCGACTTGTAATCGGGGTCCGAGATCTGCGGCACCTTGATGTCCGGCTCGATCCCGCCTTCCTGCACGCTCCGCCCGGACGGCGTGAAATAGCGCGCGGTGGTCAGGCGCAGCGCGGTGCGCGGCCCCAGTTGCAGCAGCGTCTGCACCGATCCCTTGCCGAACGTCCGCTCGCCCATCACAAGCGCGCGGTGATGATCCTGGAGCGCGCCGGCGACGATCTCGCTGGCCGACGCCGTGCCCGAATCGGTCAGCACGATCACCGGCAGGCCATGCGCGTCGTCGCCGGGGCGCGCGAAATAGCGTTCGATATCGTCCTTCTCGCGCCCGCGCTGGCTCACGATCTCGCCATGGTCCAGGAACGCGTCCGACACCTCGATCGCCTGCGTCAGCAACCCGCCGCCATTCTCGCGCAGGTCCACGACATAGCCGAGCGGACGATGCCCCAGCGCCTTGTCGATCGCCATGATCGCCGCGCGCGTGTCGGCGCCGGTCTTCTCGGAGAAGGTGTTGATGTTGATATAGCCGACGTCGCCCTTCACTTCCCACTTCACCGGGCGCTGGACGATCACTTCGCGGACGAGGGTCACGACGATCGGCTTGTCGCGGCCCGGACGGATCAGCGTCAGCGTCACCTTGGTGCCGGGCTTGCCCCGCATCTGCGCGGTCGCCTCGTCCAGCGTGCCGCCATAGATCAGCTTGCCGTCGATATGCGTGATGAAGTCGCCGGACTTGATGCCCGCGCGCCCCGCCGGCGTATCCTCCTGCGGCGCGATCACCTTCACCGCGCCGTCCTCCATCGAGACGGTCAGGCCGAGCCCGCCGTAATTCCCCTCGGTCTGGATGCGCAGATTGTCGAAGTCGGACGCGTCGACATAGCTGCTGTGCGGGTCCAGCGCCGCCAGCATCCCGTCGATCGCGCCCTTGATGAGCTGATCGTCGGTCACCTTGTCGACGTAATCGGCCTTCACGCGGTTATAGACGTCCAGGAACTTGTCGAGCTGGCGATAGGTGGCGGTGTCCGACGCGGCCATCGCCCCGGTGGCGACCGGCACGGTGGCGATGGCGGTGACCAGCGCGACGGCCGGGAGCAGCTTTGACTTCATGACGGGCGAAACTGTTCCTGCGAATGGACGATCCCGTGGTGTAGCGGAAACGTCGGGGCGTTCAATGCGCCCGTGCGGCTGAACCGTGGCTGAGCGGTCAGCCGAGCAGGGGCGCGATATCGACCGGGCGACCGTGCCGCCGCAGCTCGATCGTGACGCGCGCGCCATCGACCGGCGGCGCCGTGCCCAGCGGCGCCCCCGCCGCGACGCTGGCCCCGGCTTGCGGAGTGACCGATCCCAGCCCGGTCAGCAGCGAGGTCCAGCCCGCGCCATGATCGACGATCACGATCCGGCCGAAGCTGCGAAACCGCCCGGCAAAGCGGATCCGCCCCCCCGCCGGCGCCACGACCGGTGCGGAGGCGGGCACCGCGAAGGTCAGCCCACGCGCGCGCACGCCGTTGCCCGACACCTCGCCCATCCCGGTCACCAGCCGCCCGTGCACCGGCAGACGATAGGCCGCCGTCGCGGCGGTCGGCGCAGGCGCCGGTGTCGGGGCCGGCAGCGATAGCGCCATGACGTCCTCCAGCACCGCCTGCTCGCTGCCGATCGTCGCCAGCCGTTCGGCGGTGTCGCGCACCGCCTCCTCCATCGCCAGCGCGCGATCGTCGTCGCCGCCCGTCACCGCCGCCAATTGCTCCCGCGCTTCCACCAGCCGGGCGCGCCCCGCGCGCAGCCGGCGTTCGGCGTCGGAGGCGCTGGCCTGCATCATCCGGGTGCGCGCCACCTCGGCCCGCAACGCCGCCGACCGCGCGCGCAGCACCGGCAGCGTCGCGGCGAGCACCGCGCGGACGTGCACCAGATCGGCGACGCTCCCCGGTTGCGCGAGCGTCATGGCCGTCGGGCGCCGGGCCAGCGCGGTCAGCGCGGCGAGCAACCTCGCCACCGGCGCCTCGCGCGCGGCCAGTGCGCGCCGCTGCGTGGCCAGCCGTGTGTCGATCACGGCGGCACGCCGCCCCAGCGTCATCAGGTCCGCCTCCGCTGCCGCCACACGTGCCGCGACCGCTGCCTCGCGCAGTTGCGCGCGGCGCGCCGGATCGGCGGCGCGGTCGGCGCGCTCCTCCAGCGCCTGCGCGCGCCGCGTGGCGGTCGTGGCGGGCGGCGATTGCGCCAGCGCGCCGCCGCCCAGCGCCATCGCCAGCGTCACCGACCACACCGCCGCGCGCGCCATCAGCCTTCGCGATGATAGGGATGGTTGGCCAGGATGCTGGTCGCGCGAAACAACTGCTCGGCCAGCATCGCGCGCGCCAGCAGGTGCGGCCAGGTGGCGCGCCCGAACGACAGCAGCATGTCCGCCTCGGCGCGCTCGCTCTCCGCGAAGCCGTCCGCCGCGCCGATCAGGAACCGCGCCTCGCGCACGCCATCGTCGCGCCAGCGTCCCAGCCGCTCGGCGAAGGCGGCGGAGCCGAGCACCTCGCCCTTTTCGTCCAGCAGGATGCGGCGTCCCTGCGCGGGACGATCGGGTTCGCGCCCGCCGCGATCGGGCAATTCGCTGATGCGCGTCGGCCAGGCGATCCGCTTCAGGTAGCGATCGACCAGTTCCGCTTCGGGAGAACGGCCGATCCGGCCACGCGCGACGATATGGAGCAGCATCGCGGCGCCCGGGTCAGCTCGGGGAAGGCAGCGTCAGTTCGGCGCGGCCGGCGCCGCGGGCGCGTCGCCGAACGACCACATCCGCTCCAGATTGTAGAAGCTGCGCACCTCGGGGCGGAACAGGTGAACGATCACGTCGCCGCCGTCGATCAGCACCCAATCGGCGCTGGGCAGCCCCTCGATCCGCGCGGGACGCCCGGTTTCGCCCTTGATGCGCTCGGCCAGTTTCTGCGCCATCGACGCCACTTGGCGGGTCGAGCGCCCGCTGGCGATCACCATATAGTCCGCGATCGAGGACTTGCCGGCGAGCGGGATCGAGATCGTGTCCACCGCCTGATCGTCGTCCAGCGATTGCAGGACCAGACGATGCAGCGCCTCGACATCCGATGATTCGGGCGAGCGGTGGGCGGGTTCGGTGGCGGGCAAGGTTACTCCTGGGGTTGCCGTCACGATGCGGCGGGGGTTGGGCACGACGATATCGGATCGGCGAAGCGAGCGTGCCAGTCGGGATCGGCGGCGCGCAATTGCGTCGCGGATGTCCGGTCGGGGCGGAAACGCAGCAGCACCAGGGCTGGCACACTCCACTCGGCCCAGTTCGTCGCCTGGCGCGCGGGCCGCCGATAGCGCCGCAGCCAGCCCATCGCGGGAGCCGCGAGAGCGTCGTCATCATAGCCGGGCCGCGTCACGACCGCAATCGGCATCGTGCGGGCAATGCTACGCCACTGACGCCACTGATGAAATTGCGCCAGATTGTCTGCGCCCATGATCCATATGAAGCGATTGCGCGGATAGCGGCGCACGACCTGGCGCAGCGTGTCCACGGTGTAGCGGGTGCGCCACCGCGCCTCCAGGTCGGTCGCGCGGATCGGCGCCCGCCGCGCCATCGCGCGCGCGGAGGCGAGCCGCGCGCGCAGCGGTGCCATCCCCGCGCGCGGCTTCAGCGGGTTGCCCGGGGAGACCAGCCACCACGCCTCGTCCAGCGCCAGTTGCCGGATCGCCTCCAGCGTGATGTGGCGATGCCCGCGATGCGCGGGGTTGAACGACCCGCCGAGCAGACCGATACGGCGGATGCTCAACCGCGAACCTGCCCGGTGCCGTGGCCCAGCCACTTGTACGTCGTCAGCCCCTCCAGCGCGACCGGCCCGCGCGCATGGAGCCGCCCGGTCGCGATGCCGATCTCCGCCCCCAGCCCGAATTCGCCGCCATCGGCGAATTGCGTCGACGCGTTCCACAGCACGATCGCCGAATCGACCTCGCGCAGGAAACGTCCCGCCACCGCCTCATCCTGCGCGACGATCGCGTCGGTGTGATGCGATCCGTGCGCGGCGATGTGCGCCGTCGCGCCCTCCACGCCGTCGACGAGCGCGACGGACGCGATCGCGTCGAGATATTCGGTATCCCAATCCGCCGCCGTCGCCGGCGCGATGCCGGGCACCAGCGCGCAGACCGCCGCGTCGCCGCGCACCGCGCACCCCGCCTCGGCCAGTGCGCGCACCAGCGCGGCGGGGTCCGGATAGCCGCGATCGATCAACAACGTCTCCATCGCGCCGCAGATACCCGTACGACGCAGCTTGGCGTCCAGCACGATCCGCGTCGCCATCGCCGCGTCCGCCGACGCATGCACGAACACATGGTTGATCCCGTCGAGATGCGCCAGCACCGGCACGCGCGCGTCGTTCTGCACCCGCTCGACGAGGCTGCGCCCGCCACGCGGGATGATCAGGTCGATCGCCCCCGCCGCCGCCAGCATCGCCCCCACCGCCGCCCGGTCGGTGGTCGGTACCAGTTGCACCGCGTCCTGCGGCAGCCCCGCCCGCGTCAGCCCGCGGACGAACGCGGCATGCAGCGCGCGATTGCTCTCCACCGCTTCGGAGCCGCCCCGCAGGATCACCGCATTGCCCGACCTGACACACAATGCGGCGGCGTCGACGGTCACGTTCGGGCGGCTTTCGTAGATGATGCCGATCACCCCGATCGGCACGCGCACGCGCGACAGCACCAGCCCATTGGGACGGGTGGAGCGGTCGATCGTCTCGCCGACCGGATCGGCCAGATCGGCCACCGTCGCCACCGCCTGCGCCACGCCCTCCAGCCGCGCCGGGTCCAGCCGCAGCCGATCGAGCATCGCCTCCGACAGGCCGTTCGCCCGGCCACGCTCCAGGTCCAGCGCGTTGGCGCCCAGAATCGTCGCGGCATCGTCGCGCAGCGCCTGCGCCGCGTCGTGCAACCCGCGCGCCTTGGCCGCATCGCTCGCCGCCGCCATGGCACGGGATGCGACGCGCGCGCGCCCGGCCAATGCGGCGATCACGGCAGCGGGGGAAGAAGGGTCCGTCATCGTGGCGCCCTAGCACGCCGATCCGCACGTGCCCAGCATTCGCCCGCTGGCGGGAGGCCACGACGATCCCCATATCGCGCGCATGCGCCATTCCTCGCTTGATCGTCGTCGCTTCCTGGCCGCCACGGGCACCGGGCTCCTCGCCTCCACGCTGCTCGCGTGCGGTTCGCGTGAGGCGGAAGCCGCCGAGCATTTCGCGGTGACGAAGACCGATGCGCAATGGCGCGCGCAACTCGGCCCGGCGGCGTTCGAGGTGCTACGCCAGGAGGGCACCGAGCGTCCGTACAGCAGCGCGCTGAATGGTGAGCATCGGGCCGGCACCTTCGCGTGCAAGGGCTGCGCCCAACCGCTCTTTTCCTCGAAGACGAAATTCGAAAGCGGCACCGGCTGGCCCAGCTTCTACGCGCCCTTGCCCCGCGCGATCGGCTATCGCCGCGATTCCACTCTGGGGATGGTGCGGACCGAGGTGCATTGCGCCCGTTGCGGCGGGCACCTGGGGCATGTGTTCGACGACGGGCCGCGCCCGACCGGCAAGCGTTATTGCATGAACGGCGTGGCGATGACGTTCCGCCCCGCCTGAGGGCGATCAGCGCGCGATCGGCAGCGCCCCGGCCACCGGCACCGTGGCCGAGGTGGCGATCGTCAGCGGCGCCATCGGAGCTTCCGACGCGGTCGTGGCCGGCGCCTTGCCGGCATAGATGAACCCGGCGAGCGGATAGGTGCTGGTGCCCAGGTCACCGACGCCCGCGAACCACACCCGCACTTCGCTCCAGTCGCCGGCCGCCGACACATCGACCGCGCGCACGTCGCGCTCGATCCCGCCGCGATGCGACCAGTTCGCGTGCGTCAGCAGTACTTCGCGATCGCTGATCACGCGGCTGACCATCGCGACATGGCCGACCGGCATCGCGCGGGTGGCCTTGAACGCCATCACGGCGCCTTCCTGCGGCGTGGCGCCCCGCTCGTAACGACCGGCGGCCTGCCCCCACCACGTGTTGGCATTCCCGTGGATGTCGATCCCCGACACGTCGCGCGCAAACGGCGCGCACTGAAGGAAACGCGCCTGCGCCGGAGCAGACGTCATCAGGACGCACGAAACCACCAGCGCAAATCGCGCTGTCCACACCTTGACGTTCACGGGCGACCCCCCGGTCAACAACAGGACTGATGACGTCCGGCTAGCTACAATTTCTTACTTCACCAAATGCGCGCGGAACCTTTTCGGATGAACCGAAGATGACCGGCGACGAACCGATCGACGCCGTCGAAAACGCGGCAGCGATGCTGACATTGAGTCTTACCTGGGGGTTAAGAACGCCCCCTTCCGGCCGTGCACCACGAGTCGCCGAGGGCTTCCCGCACGCTTTCGTCAACACAGTATGGCCGCAGACAACAGCTACGTGGCACCATTCGAAGATAGGGTATCGTTTCGCGCTTGCTGCGCGTCGATCACGGCCTTACACCGGCCCTGTACTTTGCTTTCAAAGGCATGCCCGCCGATGCCCCTCGATCCGGACACGTTCGACGCCCTGCTTTCCACCGTCCGTCGCTTCGTCGGCGAACGGCTGCGTCCGTTGGAGGCGCAGGTCGAGGCCGACGATGCGGTGCCCGATGCGGTCATCGCCGAGATGCGCGAATTGGGACTGTTCGGCCTGTCGATCGCCCCCGAATATGGCGGACTGGGGCTGACCATGGACGAGGAAGCGCGCGTCGCGATCGAACTGGGCCGCACCACGCCGGCATTCCGGTCGGCGTTCGGCACCAACGTCGGGATCGGCAGCCAGGGTCTCGTGATCGCGGGCAGCGACGAACAGAAGGCCGCATGGCTGCCCCGCATCGCCAGCGGCGAGGTCATCACCAGCTTCGCGCTCACCGAGCCGGAGGTCGGCAGCGATTCGGGCAACGTCGGCACCCGCGCGGTGCGCGATGGCGGCGTCTACCGGCTGTCGGGCACCAAACGCTACATCACCAATGCCGATCGCGCCGACCTGTTCACGGTGATGGCGCGGACGGGTGAGGAACGCGGCGGACGCGGCGTCTCCGCCTTCCTGGTGCCGCGCGACCTGCCCGGTGTGTCGATCGGCACGCCGGAGAAGAAGATGGGACAGAAAGGCGCGCGGGTCGCGGACGTCATGTTCGACGACGTGCCCGTCCCCGCCGCCAACCGCCTCGGGGCCGAGGGTGAAGGGTTTCGGATTGCGATGCGCGTGCTCGATCGCGGGCGGCTGCACATCGCGGCGGTCTGCGTCGGGGTGGCCGAGCGGCTGATCGCCGATGCGGTCGCCTATGCCGGCGAACGCCATCAATTCGGCAAGGCGATCGCCGAGCATCAACTGATCCAGGCCATGATCGCCGATTCCAAGACGGAGGCGCTCGCCGCCCGCGCGTTGGTGCTCGACACCGCTGCGCGCAAGGATGCGGGCGACGATGTCGTCCTCGAAAGCGCAGCCGCCAAATATTTCGCCAGCGAGATGGTCGGGCGCGTCGCGGACCGCGCGGTACAGATCCTGGGGGGCGCGGGCTATATCGCCGATTACGGCGTCGAACGGCTGTATCGCGACGTGCGGCTCTTCCGCATCTACGAAGGCACCAGCCAGATCCAGCAGCTCATCATCGCGCGCGAAACGCTGAAGCGCGGCGGGTAACGGGAGACGATCGATGGACACCAATAATCTGTTCCGCCTCGACGGCCGCGTCGCCTTGGTCACCGGCGGCAGCCGCGGCATCGGCAAGATGATCGCGGCCGGCTTCGTCGCGCAGGGCGCGCGCGTCTACGTCTCCAGCCGCAAGGCGGAGGCATGCGCGGAAACCGCCGCCGCGCTCGGGCCGAACTGCATCGCGCTGCCGCAGGACGTCTCGACCGTCGATGGCTGCCGCGCGCTCGCCGCCGCGCTTGCCGAACGCGAGGAGCGGCTCGACATCCTCGTCAACAACGCCGGGGCCGCCTGGGGCGTGCCGTTCGAGGAGTTTCCCGAGAGCGGCTGGGACAAGGTGATGGACCTGAACGTCAAGTCGCCGTTCTTCCTCACCCAGTCGCTGCACGCGCTGCTGAAGGCGGGGGCCGCGCACCATGGGCCGGCCAAGGTCATCAACATCACCTCGATCGATGGCCTGCGCCTCAATCCGTGGGAGACCTACAGCTATCATGCGTCGAAGTCCGCGCTGATCTATCTGACGAAGCGGCTGGCGGCGCGGCTGGTGCGCGACGGCATCAACGTCACCTCGATCGCCCCCGGCGCCTTCGCCAGCGAGATGAACCGGGCCGCGCGCGATCACGGCGATGCCGTCGCCCGCGCGATCCCCGCGCGGCGGATCGGCAACGATGAGGATATGGCCGGCACCGCTATCTATCTGGCCAGCCGCGCGGGCGACTATGTCGTCGGGGAGACGATCGCGGTCGACGGCGGGCTGGTCCATGCCGCGCTCGGCAGCAGCATCGACGGCTGAGCGATCCGGAACGTCGGGACTGGGCGGTCCGTTGGTGGCGCGAGGAGAGCCGCGATGACCGACGAATCGATCCGCCCGACGACCGAAACCAGGCGCCCCAACCTGTCGACCGAGCACCAGCAGGACGGCGACGCGCGGCGCCCGTCCGACCAACTCGACAAAGGACAGCCGAACCAGGAAACGATCCCGCGAAAATCGTCGCTTCTCGGTTCCGATTGATCACCACATCGAAAAGTGCGCGGTATATTGGGCGCGGTTGCGGAACCGGCGAGCGATAATGTGCGACGCGGCGCGACCGCCCATCGTTCCGATCGCGAACATTATGGACGACATCCCCCGTCCGTCATGTCCCGGACCACGGGGTTCGATCCACGACGCTCCGCAGGCGACGACGCGCCTGGTCCGCCCCGTCTGGCGAACAACATCCTTTTGTTAAGTGGGGAGCTTCTGTTGCCCGGTGCTCCCCGTACCGCTGGATTCCCCTTCTGTTGCCCGGTGGGGTCCAACCGCGCTATTTTGGTGTAACGTCAGGCCGTTAGGCCATCAGTTACGCCGCAATCGCGAGTGCTTCGTTATCGTTGGCACTTGTGTAATGGGCCGTTGCGGTGGTCCCATTCCGAGCGAAAACAGCGCCTTTCAACACACGTCGATCCTGGTTCGGCCCCGTCAGAAACGGTGTCCAGAACACCACCACTTATGGTGGAGCCGCCGGGTACTGCCCCCGGGTCCGCTGCGTCTATTCTACGCCGCAGTTTATCGCCATAGCCGGGTAGAACCCGACGAGGACGCATATAGGACGACCGGACGGCCAGGGAAAGAGGCGACCAGCCATTTGCCCGCCACAATATCCCTGTATATACTGGGCTATGCTCACCCAGCGCTCCCGCTATGCTCTGCGATCGATGTTGTTCCTCGCGACCGCCCCGACGGACGCACCGCCGACGCCGATGACGCGCATCGCGGCCGAGGCCAATGTGCCACGCAAGTTCCTGGAGTTGATCCTCGCCGACCTGCGCGATGCCGGCCTGCTGCATAGTTATCGTGGCAAGATGGGCGGTTACGTCCTGTCGCGCCCGGCGCATCTGATCTCCCTGGGCGAAGTGATCCGCGTGATCGAAGGGCCGCTCGCGCTGGTTCCCTGCGTCAGCCGCACCGCGTACCGTCCGTGCAAGGATTGCAAGTCGGAGGCGGACTGCGCGATCCGGCTGGCGATGATGCGGGTGCGTGACGAAACTGCCCGCATCCTCGACGGCACCACCCTCGCGGATGCCACTGCGGAGAAACTCGCGGCCGCGTGAAAGAATGGACGCTGGCGTCCGGGTTTTATAACCCGTGACGATGACCGAAGCGCCGTTGCCCGAAGACGACCTCACCGCCGCAGCCGAGTTGGAGCGGCTCGCCGCCGACATCGCCCATCACAACCGACGCTACCACACCGACGATGCTCCCGAGATCAGCGACGCGGAATATGACGCGCTCGTCCGCCGCAACAATGCCATCGAACGTGCCTTTCCCGCCCTGATCCGCGACGATTCACCCCGCCGGCGGGTCGGCGCGGCGCCCGCCGCTCATCTCACCAAGGCCGCGCATGCGCGCCCGATGATGAGTCTCGACAACGCGTTCTCCGATGCGGAGGTGACCGACTTCATCGCGCGCGTCCGTCGCTTCCTGCGGCTCGACGCGGACGAGCCCGTCGCCTTGACGGCCGAGCCGAAGATCGACGGGTTGTCCTGCTCGTTGCGGTACGAAAACCGCCGGTTGGTGCAGGCACTGACGCGCGGGGACGGCACGATTGGCGAGGACGTGACCGCCAACGTCCGCACCATCGGCGATATTCCCGACGCCCTCCCCGACGTCGCGCCCGCGATTTTCGAGGTGCGCGGAGAGGTTTACATGGAGAAGCCCGCGTTCTCCGCGCTCAACCGCCGCCTTGCCGACGAGGCAGCCGCCTTGGGCAAGGAGGCCCGGCAATTCGCCAATCCGCGCAATGCCGCCGCTGGATCGCTGCGCCAAAAGGATGCGAGCGTCACTCGCGCTCGCACGTTGCGTTTCCTGGCGCACGGTTGGGGCGAGGCAAGCGAGATCCCGGGCGACACGCAGGCGTCGGTCGTCGCGCGCCTGCGCGGATGGGGGTTCCGGGTTGCCGAGGCATTCGCGCGCTGCGACGACGCGGCCAGCGCCTTGGCGGTCTATCGCGCGATCGAGGCGCAGCGTGCCGATTTGCCGTTCGACATCGACGGCGTGGTGTACAAGCTCGACCGGCTCGACTGGCAGGAGCGTTTGGGCAGCGTCGGGCGCGCGCCCCGCTGGGCGATCGCGCACAAATTCCCCGCCGAACAGGCGCAGACCACCTTGGAGCGAATCGATATTCAGGTCGGTCGCACTGGCAAGCTTACCCCGGTCGCCCGGCTGACCCCGGTCACCGTCGGCGGCGTCGTGGTGACCAATGCCACACTCCACAATCGCGACGAGATTGCCCGGCTTGACGCGCGCGAAGGCGACCGTGTCATCCTGCAGCGCGCAGGTGACGTGATCCCGCAGATCGTGGCGGTGCTACAGCGTGATCACGATTCGCCGCCTTTCCACTTCCCCGACCATTGCCCGGTGTGCGGCAGTGAAGCCGTCGCCGAGGAAGGCGAGGTCGATGTGCGCTGCACCGGCGGGCTCGTATGCCCTGCGCAGCGGCTGGAGCGACTGAAGCATTTCGTCAGCCGTGCCGCGCTCGACATCGATGGCCTTGGCGAAAAGACGCTGGTCGAGTTGATCGCGCTGAACTGGATCAACGATCCTGCCGACATCTTCCGGCTGAACGCGCATCGCGACGCCTTGATCGCCATGCCGGGGTGGCAGGCGAAGTCGGTCGATGCGCTGTTGGCCGCGATCGAGGCGCGACGTGAACCTGATGCCGCTCGTTTGCTGTTTGGGCTCGGCATTCGGCACGTCGGCCTCGTCACCGCCCGCGAGCTGCTGAAGCGCTACGTCACCCTCGACGCGATCGCGGCACTGGCGGAGCGGTTGATCGCGCTGCGCGAGGCATCCTGCCCGGTGATCGGCGAGAGCGAGGCGAAGCATCGCGCCCGCCTCGACAAGGAAATGGCCGCCACGATCGGTGTCGAAAGCGTCGGCCCGGCGGTGGGTCACGCGCTGGCGGACTTCTTCCACGAGCCTCAAAACCGGCGCGTGTGGGACGACCTCCTCCTGAGGGAGAAGGTGGCACCTCCGCCCTTCGTCGTCGAGACGCGCGCTTCCGAAGTATCCGGCAAGACCGTTGTTTTCACCGGCAAGCTGGAGACGGTGAGCCGCGACGAGGCGAAGGCGCAGGCGGAGGCGCTCGGTGCGCATGTCGCGGGATCGGTGTCCAAGAAGACCGACTTGCTGGTCGCCGGCCCGGGCGCGGGATCGAAGGCGACCAAGGCGGCGGAACTGGGTATTACGGTCATCGACGAGGCCGTGTGGGCGGCGATCGTACAGGCAGCAAGGGCCAGTTGAACAAGCCGTCACCACCGATCATTCAATGTCAGCCAAAACAGAAAGGGCGACCCTTGGGCCGCCCTTTCACGTATCAACGAGGCTTCTTCAAACGCCGGCGGGCGACGGACTACTGAACGGGCCGGACGGACGCTTGGTCTTGGGGATCGACGTTCCCACCGCCGGCACCGATGGCGCCTTCGGCCCCTGATCATGACGATCGAGCTCCTCGCCCGCGATCAGCCGCTTGATCTCATCGCCGCTCAGCGTCTCATATTCCAGCAGCGCACCAGCCAGCGAGTGAAGCTGGTCGAGATGCTCCGTCAGCACATGCTTCGCGCGGTGCAGACCGCCTTCGACGATCGACTTGATCTCGTCGTCGATCAGCTGCGCGGTCGCGTTCGACATGCGGACCGGCTGGCTCGACGAATAGCCCAGGAAGCTCTCGCCCTCCGGCTGCGCATATTCGACCGGACCGACCTTGTCCGACATGCCCCACTTGGTGACCATGTCGCGCGCCAGACCGGTAGCATATTGGATGTCGCCACTCGCGCCGCTCGACACCTTGTCGTAACCGAAGATCACCTCCTCCGCGACACGCCCGCCCATGGCGACGGCCAGGTTGGCGTACATCTTGTCGCGGTGGTAGCTGTAGCTGTCACGCTCCGGCAGGCGCATCACCATGCCCAGCGCACGACCACGCGGGATGATCGTTGCCTTGTGGATCGGGTCTGACGCCGGCTCGTGCAGAGCAACGATCGCGTGGCCCGCCTCGTGATAGGCGGTCATGCGCTTTTCGTCCTCGGTCATGACCATGCTGCGACGCTCGGCGCCCATCATGACCTTGTCCTTAGCCTCTTCGAACTCGGCGTTCGCTACCAGCCGCTTGCCCTTGCGCGCCGCCATCAGCGCCGCCTCGTTGACGAGGTTGGCAAGATCGGCGCCCGAGAAGCCCGGGGTGCCACGCGCGATCGTCCGCGCATCGACGTCGGGCGCCAACGGCACCTTCTTCATGTGCACTTCGAGGATCTTGACGCGACCATCAATGTCCGGACGCGGCACCACGACCTGTCGATCGAACCGGCCCGGGCGCAGCAGCGCGGGATCGAGCACGTCAGGACGGTTGGTCGCGGCGACGATGATGATCCCCTCGTTCGCCTCGAAACCATCCATCTCGACCAGCAACTGGTTCAGCGTCTGCTCTCGCTCGTCGTTACCGTTGCCCAGCCCGGCGCCACGATGACGACCGACCGCATCGATCTCGTCGATGAAGACGATGCACGGCGCACTCTTCTTGGCCTGTTCGAACATATCGCGAACGCGGCTGGCGCCGACGCCGACGAACATCTCGACGAAGTCAGATCCCGAAATGGTGAAGAACGGTACACCCGCCTCGCCCGCAATCGCGCGCGCCAGCAGGGTCTTGCCGGTGCCCGGCGAACCGACCAGCAGCGCCCCCTTCGGGATCTTGCCGCCCAGCCGCGCGAACTTCGTCGGATCCTTCAGGAAGTCGACAATCTCGGTAAGTTCGGCACGTGCCTCGTCGATGCCCGCGACGTCGTCGAACGTCACCTTGCCTTCCTTCTGGGTCAGCATCCGCGCACGGCTCTTGCCGAAGCCCATCGCTCCGCCCGCGCCGCCGCCCTTCTGCATCTGGCGAAGAACGAAAAAGGCGATGCCCAGGAACAGCAGGAACGGCAGCGACTGATACAACAGCACCATCCAGATAGACGGGCCGTCCTCAGGCTTGCCCGCCACCTCGACGCCCGACTTGCGGAGGCGGTCGATCAGGCCCGAGTCCTGGACCGGATAGGTCCGGAACTTGTCGCCGCTGGAGAAGGTACCGGAGATCATGTCGCGGCTGACGTTCACGCTCTTCACCGTGCCCTCGTCGACCTTGTCGAGGAAGGTGGAATACGCGATCGTGTTGCCCTGCGCTGTGCCGGTGCGACCGTCAAACAGCGTCACCATCACGGCAAGCGCGAGCAGCACGCCGACCCAGATCAGCAGGCTCTTCATCCACGGGTTCGGACCACCCGGACCGTTATTGTCACTGCCGCCGTTTCCGGGCTGCCTGTCGTTGTCGTTCATCGGCTACCTTTCCGTCCGCTGCAATGTAGGCGCAGACGGGTTAATGGCAATGGAACAACGCCGGTCAGAGTGATCGACGCGGCGGTGCTTTGTGAAATATCCATCCCCGCGCGGTCGGGCGGACGAGAATGCCGGCGCGGGTGGCGCTTCGATTCGCCTCCAGCGCATCGAGCAGGGGTTCCACATTCGCCGATTCGGCATCGAACAGCGGCGCGACAACGCCGAGTCGCCGGCGCGCTTCGTCGAGCGCGCGGCGGACCAGCCGGCGCCGCAGATCGCGCGGTTCGTCGGCGATCGCCAGGCCGTACTCCGGGCCGCGCCATCGTCCCTCCCACAGGCGCCCCGCATAGTGCGCCAGAACCTCCTCGGCCTCGGCAAGATAACAGGCCGATGCCGCCAGGGCGACGGGATCGAGCGACGGGGACGCCGCCAGCAAGGCGCGAACTTGGGTTCGGTCGTGGCGCGGATCGTCGTTCGATGGATCGTCGACGAACGGTGTCGCGCTGTCCTCGACAATGGCGCGCAGTGCCGCCCGCCGCCATTCCAGCAGCGGTCGCAGCACCACGCCCGATGCGTCACGACGAACCGCGCGGATCGCCGCCAGACCGGTCAGCCCCGAGGCACGTTGCAGCCGCATCAACAGCGTCTCGGCCTGATCGTCGGCGTGATGCGCGGTCAGGAGGACGCTCGCCTCCTCGCGCTTCATCCATTCGCCCAGCACCGCGTAACGGGCAGTTCGCGCCCGCATCTGCAGGCTGTTGCCCGTGATCGGTGCCGACGGCACCAGCGTGCCGTGCGGCACGTCCAGCCTGCGGCAAACATCGGCGACCATGGCAGCCTCCGCTGCCGATCCGTGACGCAGTTGGTGATCGACGGTCGCCACGATGATGCGATCCGGCAAGGCCGCTGCGGCCAGTCGCAACATCGCCATACTGTCGGGGCCGCCCGATACCGCCAGCGCGTATCGCCCTCCCGATGTCGACATCGAAGCGATCCCAGAGCGGGCAACCAGCCGCTCGACATCATCCCTGAACCGCGCGACCGCCGCGTCCGGCAGCGCGCGCATCGTCACCTCACTTGCACTTGGCGGCGATGCGCGCCTTGGCGACGTCAGCCTTCATCTTCGCGGAAATCTTCGCGCCGTAAACGTCGGTCAACTCGCCATAAACCTTGCAGGCGTCACCTGCCTTGTCGAGCTTCACCAGCGCGCTGCCGAGATAGTACAGGCTGTCGGGTGCCCGCTCCCCATCCGGGAATTTCTTGTAATTGTCGTAGAAGGCGATCGAGGCCAGACTGGGCTTGCCATCGTCGAGATAGGCGCGTCCGATCAGGTTCTGCGCGTAGCTGGCGCGGCGGCTCTTGGGGAAGTCCGCGACCACTTTCTTCAGGGCGGTCACCGCCTCGCCATAACGCTTCGCCTCCCACAGACGGAAGCCGTAGAGATAGCCATCCTCCGCGCCGTCGCCCGTGCTCGGCTTGGTGACATTGGCGGCGCTGCCTCCAGCCGGCTCCGGCGCCTCTGGCACCGTCACGTCAGGGCCACCGACCGGCTGTACCGGCGTCGCGGAGGGCGGCGGCGCCGCGAGCTTTGCGTCGGTCGCCTTGCGATACTCGTTGAACTGCTCTTCCAGCTGGCGCAACCGATACTGGTTCTGCTCGATCTGCCCGGTCATCGACGCAAGTTGCTGTTCCAGCGACGTAACCCTGGCGGTCAGATCGGTGATCGCGCCCGATGCGGGCACCCCCTCCGCCTCTACCGTGATAGGGGCGCTCGGCGCGATCTGTGGCTCGACCATCGTTCCGGCGCCGCCGGGGAACACCTTGCGCTGCACCGCGCGCATCTCGCTCTCCAGCTTGCCGACGCGGGCATCGAGCGGCGCGTCGCGCTGCGCGAGCGCCGGGGTGGCGAGGGTCGCGGCGATCGCGGTGCCGAGCAGGAACTTCGTCATCTTTTCATCCCCCGATGCCATGCGGCAGCGGTTAGTGCCTTAGGAACAAGCAGCTTTCGCCAACCTGAAGCGGGCGACCGCCACCACCACCGCGCCCTACCGGAACGCCGCCGGCGCGCCGGACGCACGTGGCGACGGCGCCGCGACGGGCGACGTCGTGGGCGCCGGCACGCCCGAGAAGCGCTCTGCCAACGCGGTCGCGCTGACGCCGACGTCCTTCATCGCCCGCTTCCCGTCGCCGAGCGGCGGCAGCTCGCGCCCGTCGACGGTGATCGCGAGCTGATCGGGGCGGCCGATGTTCAGCATCGGGCGATCGACGCCGGCGGGCACCTCGAACGTCTGCCCGGGTTGCAGCGTGCCGGTGAACAGCGTCTTGTTCGCGCCATCGTAGACGCGCATCCACACCTCGTTCTTCGCGGTCAGCACCACCTTGCCCAGCGCGGGCGTGGGGCTGGGCGGCGGGACCGGCGCACTGCGCGCCACCACCGTCGGGCTGGCGGCGGCTTCGGGTGCTTCCTGCGTGCCGCGGAACATACCGGTCGACATCCACAGCACGCCCAGGATCAACACCGCCAGCGCGATTCCCGCCGCGACGATCACCAGACCGCGCGACGGCCCGCGCGAGGGATCGGCGATCTCCTCGATATGATGCTGGCGCATCGGCATCGCGCCGCGTGCCAGTTCACCACGGATACCGCGCCCGATCTCCGCCTGGTCCAGCCCGACCGCGCGGGCATAAGCGCGCGCGAAACCGGAGGCGTAGGTGGGCGACGGCAGCAGATCGAGCCGATCGTCCTCCAGCGCCTCCAGAAAGCGCTGCGTCACGCGAGTGCGGGCGGCGACCTCGGCCACCGACAAGCCTTGCGCCTCACGCGCGGCGCGCAGGCGCGCACCGACCGTACCGGGGGGCGGGTTGCCGGTCGGGGACATGGCCTGCGCCGGATGCTCGCCTTCGCTCATTCCTGTCTCCGACCCCCTGCGTTTACCGCGATGCGTGCGCATCGTCTTTCAAAGCGGTCCCGGCGTGTCAACCGATCGCGCCGATCCACGCCGGCTCGATCGGTCCGATCGTTACGCCAGTTCGACGCCCTGCTCCGCCGCCCAGCGCGCCAGCGCGCCGCGCATGTCACGCGGCGGGGCCGCCAACAGCCCCTCCATGAACGCGACCAGCGCGCCGTGATCGAGCGAACGGATCATCGCCTTCACCGGACCGACCGCCGCCGGCGTGATCGACAGCCGCTCGATACCGATACCGATCAACGCCATCGCCTCCAGCGGGCGCCCGCCCATTTCACCGCACACCCCGAGCGGCACGCCCGCCTGCGCGGCCGGCACCGCGACACGGCGCAGGAAGCGCAGGATTGAGGTCGAGAGCCAGTCGTAGCGCTCCGCCAGCTTCGGATTGGCGCGATCGGCGGCGAACAGGAATTGCGTCAGGTCGTTGGTCCCGATCGACAGGAAGTCGATATTCGGGAGCAGCAGATCGAGCTGATAGGCCAGCGCCGGCACTTCCAGCATGGCGCCATAGCGAACCTCCAGCGGCAGCCGCTTTCCCCGGCCATGCAGGAAGTCACGCTGCTTCTCGAACAGGGCGCGCGCCTCGTCGAATTCCCACGCCTCCGACACCATCGGGAACATCACGTTCAGCGTGCGTCCGGCCGCCGCCTCCAGCAGCGCGCGCGCCTGCGCCTTCATCAACCCGTCGCGCTCCAGCGCGAGCCGCAGCGCGCGCCAGCCCATCGCCGGATTTTCCTCATCCTCCGCATGGATCAGATACGGCAGCGCCTTGTCCCCGCCGATATCCACCGTGCGGAAGATCACCGGGCGCGATCCCGCAGCATCGAGCACCTCGCGATAGAGCCGCTGCTGCCGTTCGCGCTGCGGCAGGGTGGCGGATATGAGGAACTGGAATTCGGTGCGAAACAGCCCGATCCCGTCCGCGCCGGTGACATCCAGCGCGGCGGCATCGTCGCGCAAACCGGCGTTGACCATCACCGTGACGCGGTGGCCATCGCGGGTTTCGGGTGCGACGTCGCGGAGCGCGGCGTAAGCGGCCTTGCGCTTCTGCCGCGCCGCCAGCTTCGCCTCGAACGCCTCCTCCATCGCGGTGGTCGGGCGGACGGTGAGCGTCCCCTCGGTCACGTCGAGGAGCAGCAGATCACCCTCGCCGATCAGCCGCCGCACGTCGCGGACCCGGCCCAGCACCGGCACGCCCATCGCCCGCGCGACGATCGTGACGTGTGCGGTGAGCGACCCTTCCTCCAGCACCACGCCCTTCAGACGGCGACGATCATATTCCAGCAATTCGGCGGGGCCGAGGTTGCGCGCGATCAGGATCGTATCCTGCCGCAACCCCATCTGCGCCGCCGTGCCCATCTGCCCCGACACGATCCGCAGCAGGCGGTTCGACAGATCCTCCAGATCGTGCATGCGATCGGCGAGGAGCGGATCGTCGATCTCGCGCATCCGCTGGCGCGTGCGCTGTTGCACGCGCTCGATCGCGGCCTCGGCGGTCAGACCGCTGTCGATCGCCTCGTTGATCCGCCGCGCCCAGCCTTCGTCATAGGCGAACATCTTGTAGGTGGCGATCACCTCCTGATGCTCGTCACCGACGCCGAATTCCGCCTCGCGTGCGATCCGGTCGATCTGTTCGCGCATCTTGTCGAACGCGGCATAGACGCGGTGGCGCTCGGCCTCGGTATCCTCGGCGACGGTATGTTCGATATGGATGCGCGGCTGGTGGAACACCGCGCAGCCCGCCGCCATGCCGTCGACCAGCTTCTGGCCCGGGATGCGCGTGGGAGCGGTGGATTGCGGGCGGTCGCGCGGGCTGGCCTGGTCGATCAGCCCGGCATTGGCGATCAGCTCCGACAGCACCATCGCCACGGTCTGCAACGCCTCGATCTCGACGTCCTCGTAGCGACGCGGATCGGCGTGCTGAACCGCGAGCACCCCCACCGCACGCTCGCGCCGGATGATCGGAACGCCCGCGAAGCTGTGATAGCGATCCTCGCCCGTCTCTGGCTTATAAGCGAAATCGGGGTGGCTGGCGGCTTCGTCGAGGTTCAGCACCTCGCTGTTCTGCGCGATCGTGCCGACCAGCCCCTCGCCCAGCGCCAGCTTCGTCACGTGCACCGCGGTGGGATCGAGCCCGCGCGTCGCGAACAGCTCCAGCACCCCTTCGCGGAGCAGATAGATCGAGCAGACCTCGCTATCCAGCGCCTCGCCGATGATGTCGACCACCGAGTTCAGCTTCGCCTGCGCGTTCGAGCGCGCGGCCATCACGTCGTGCAGGTTGACGAGGATTTCGCGGGCGGAGCGGGCGGCGGACACAGGCATGATCGAGTCGCTATCAGACCTGTGGCCTGGGTGCCACGCAGCAATTTTCTTTTATGGTCGCCTGCCCGGCGTTCACCCGCGAATGTTGCGAATGTTGAGACGCTGGCGGGTTCTTTCTCAACATTGGCGGTCGCCGATCATGCACCGGTGGTGACACGATCAACGGATGTAGGACAGCCCGGCACGCGTCAGTCGAACAATCCGTCCTGCGATCCGGCGGGCGGATTGAGGCCCAGATGCTTCCAGCCCCCCGCGTTCAGCACACGCCCGCGCGCGGTGCGCGCCACCAGCCCGAGCTGGATCAGATAGGGCTCGATCACCTCCTCGATCGTGTCGCGCGGTTCGCTGAGGCCCGCGGCCAGCGTCTCGACGCCGACCGGCCCACCACGATAGATATCCGCGATCATGATCAGATAACGGCGGTCCATCGCGTCGAGGCCAAGCTTGTCGACCTCCAGCCGGTCGAGCGCGCGGTCCGCGACCGCCGCATCCACGACGGCGACCCCCGCGACGTTCGCGAAGTCGCGTACCCGGCGCAACAGGCGACCGGCGATACGCGGCGTGCCGCGCGCGCGCCGTGCGATCTCCACCGCGCCGTCGCGCGCGATGCCGAGATCGAGCAACTGCGCCGCGCGCGACACGACCCGTTCCAGTTCGTCCACCGTGTAGAATTGCAAGCGCACGGGGATGCCGAAACGATCACGCAGCGGCGTGGTCAGCAATCCCTGCCGCGTCGTCGCGCCAACCAGAGTGAACCGCGGCAGATCGATCCGCACGCTGCGTGCCGACGGCCCCTCCCCGATCATCAGATCGAGCGCGCGATCCTCCATCGCCGGGTACAGCACCTCCTCCACCGCCGGTTGCAGCCGATGGATCTCGTCGATGAACAGCACGTCGCCATCCTCGAGGTTGGTCAGCAGCGCGGCGAGATCGCCCGACTTCGCGATCACCGGGCCGGAGGTGGCGCGGAAGCCGACGCCCATTTCGCGCGCGACGATCTGCGCCAGCGTCGTCTTCCCCAGCCCCGGCGGACCGAAGAACAACACGTGATCGAGCGCGTCGCCGCGCCCGCGCGCCGCCTCGATGAACACCCGCAGATTTTCGCGCGCCGCCTTCTGCCCGACGAAGTCGTCGAGCGTCTTGGGGCGCAACGCGGCATCGACGTCCTCGACGCGGCGCGCGGGCGAGATCAGGCGATCATTCTCGGTCACGCTTCGTTCCGTAGCGAAGCGTGGCGACGGGGCAAGCCCCGTCGGCATCCCGCCGATCAGGCGAGCCGGTCGACGATCCGCCCCTGCCCCATCGCGGGCGCCCCGCCATAGGTGACCGCGCCCGCCGCCATGTTCGAGCGCAGCTTCTCCATGACGCGATCGAACTGATCGAGCTGCTCGCTGGCGGTGCGGATCAGGCTGCCGGTCGAGCCGGCGCCCTTGTCGGTCGCGACCGCCGGCGTCGCGGCAACCGGCGCGGCAGGCGCCGGCGCCGAGCGGGCAACCGACATCTGTCGCGCCATCGAGAGAGAACTGGCAATCGGCGACAGGCTGGTCACGTCATTCATCCTTCGGCCACGACAACGACGACCGCAACGTATGTTGTTAGCCGCCGTTCCTTACCCAAAGGTTCACATAGGTTGGGAAATGCCCCCGCGCCGGCTCAGCGCGTGGCGTTGTAGCGCAGTTGATCCGGCGTCAACTGGAAGCCGACCAGCGCCTCGAACGACGCGGATGCCACCGCCTGCCGCACCTTGGGATCGGCGAGCGGATCGACCGCCGCATCCTCGTCACCCGCCTTGCGCCGGCGCGTCAGCCGCTCGCGGACCTCCTGCGGGAGCGTCGCGGCGCTGCGCGCGACCGCGCTGGTCGCCTCCGCACTGGTCGTGGCGAGCCCCTGCCCGGCGTCGAAGTGCAATCCGACCTGCGACACGCGCTTGGCGACCACCTGGCTGCCGCCGCGCGTCACGACGATGAAATAGGGCAGCGTCACGTCGCGCGCACCGTCGGTGCGGGTGCGGCGCGCGCGCACGTCGAAGGTGACGCGCGTGGTGACGTCCGCGCCCTGATCGTCGCACGTGGAGCGGACGTTGCTGATCGTGGCCACCACGTCGATCGCGGCGGCGTCGCGGCTGGAAGGCGGATCGAACAGCGTGACGTCGCCGGTGCCGGCGGGCACGCCGACCGTGGGGCACGCGCTGCGCACCGCGGTGATCCCGGCCCCGCCCCCGGAGACATCGATCTCCCCGCTCTTCGCGCAGCCGGCCACGAGCAAGAGGACCAGCGGAGCGGCGACATGGCGAGCGTTCACGGATATCATCCCGGACAATGGGCAGGAAACGACACGGCACCGCGAAGCGGCCCCGGACGCAACCAGCATAGGAAGCGTCTATCGCCGGAGCAAGCATTCGCGTAGAGCCGGGATCATGTCCGAACCCGCTTCCGTGACCGCGCAGCCGACCGCCCCGGCGAGCGCCGCGCCGAACCCGAGCCAGCCGCGCCGCCCGCTCGAACTGCTGATCGCCGCGCCGCGCGGTTTCTGCGCTGGGGTGGATCGCGCCATCCGTATTGTCGAGCTGGCGATCGAGAAGCACGGCGCGCCGGTCTATGTCCGGCACGAGATCGTCCACAACAAATTCGTGGTCGACTCGCTGAAGGCCAAGGGCGCGGTGTTCGTCGAGGAACTGGACGAGGTGCCCAATGGCGCGCCGGTCGTCTTCTCCGCTCATGGCGTCCCCAAGTCGGTGCCCGCCGAGGCGCAGAACCGCGGCCTCGACTATCTGGACGCCACCTGTCCGCTGGTGTCAAAGGTGCACCGCCAGGCCGAGCGGCTGGTGGAAAGCGGGCGGCACATCATCTTCATCGGCCATGCCGGCCACCCGGAAGTGATCGGCACCTTCGGCCAGGTGCCCGACGGCGCGATGTCGCTGGTCGAGACGGTGGCGGATATCGAGACGCTGCGCGTTCCCGACGAGCACAACCTGTCGTTCCTGACGCAGACCACACTGTCGGTGGACGACACCGCGGCGATGGTCGCCGCGCTCCACCAGCGCTTCCCCGCGATCCAGGCGCCGCGTGGCGAAGACATCTGCTACGCCACCTCCAACCGGCAGGCGGCGGTGAAGGCGATCGCCGATGCGTGCGACGCGGTGCTGGTGATCGGTGCGCCGAATTCGTCCAACTCGGTGCGGCTGGTCGAGGTCGCGGAGCGCCAGGGGATCCGGGCCGCGCTGATCCAGCGCGCCACCGACCTCGACTGGGACTTCCTGGACGGCGTGGGCACGCTGGGCATCACCGCCGGGGCGTCGGCGCCCGAGCTGCTGGTGCGCGAGCTGGTCGATCACCTCGCGACGCGTTTCGACGTGACCGAGCACGAGGAGGAGACGACGCGCGAGACGATCGCGTTCAAGCTGCCGCGCGGCCTGGACGCCGCCGCGTAACCGCACGATGGCCGTCTATACCCAGGTATCCGCAGAGGCGCTGACGGCGTTCCTGCACCGTTACGATGTCGGCGCGCTGGTGTCCGCCAAGGGGATCGCCGAGGGGGTGGAGAATTCCAACTACCTCGTCGACACCACGACCGCCCGCTTCATCCTGACGCTCTATGAAAAGCGCGTGGCGGCGGGTGATCTGCCGTTCTTCATGGCGCTGCTCGATCATCTCGCCGCGCGCGGGCTAGCGGTGCCACCGGCGATCGCGGATCGTGACGGCGGCGTCATCCAGACGCTGGAAGGACGCCCGGCGTGCCTGATCCGCTTCCTGCCCGGCGTGTCGGTGTCGCACCCCACCCCGGCGCAGGCGCATGCCGCCGCCGGTGCGATGGGCGAGATGCATGCCGCCCTTGCCGATTTCGCGCCGACCCGCGTCAATTCGATGGGCATCGCCACATGGCGCCCGCTGCTCGAAACGTGCGGGCGCGAGCTCGATACGATCCAGCCCGGGCTGTTCGACCGGATCGACGCCGCGCTGACGCGTGTCGAGGGGGCGTGGCCGCTCGACCTGCCGGTCAGCGCGATCCATGCGGACCTGTTCCCCGACAATGTGCTGATGCACGGCGACGACGTGACCGGGCTGATCGACTTCTATTTCGCATGCACCGACGTGCGCGCCTATGATCTGGCGGTGATGCATTCCGCGTGGACGTTCGATGCGCAGGGCCGCAACCCGGACGCCGCGGTGGGCGCGGCGTTGCTGGCGGGCTATACCGAGGCGTTCGGCCTGTCCGAGGCGGAGCGGGCGGCGCTGCCGGTGCTGGCGCAGGGTGCGTGCGTCCGCTTCCTGCTGAGCCGTGCGTGGGACTGGCTGCACACCCCCGCCGACGCACTGGTGATGCGCAAGGATCCGCTGGCGTATCTGCGCCGGCTCGACTGGTATGTCGCCAACCCACAGGCGTTCGCATGAGCGAGCTGACCCAGGTGGAGCTGTTCACCGACGGCGCGTGCAAGGGCAATCCCGGCCCCGGCGGCTGGGGCGCGGTGATCCGCGCGGGCCGCCACGAAAAGGAGCTGGCGGGGGGCGAAGCGCTGACCACCAACAACCGCATGGAGCTGACCGCCGCGATCCAGGGGCTGAACGCGCTGACGCGCCCGTGCCGCGTGATGCTGTCCACCGACAGCCGCTATGTCATGGACGGGCTGACCAAGTGGATCCACGGCTGGCAGCGCAACGGGTGGAAGACCGCCGACAAGAAGCCGGTGAAGAACGCCGACCTCTGGCAGGCGCTGATCGAGGCCGCGAAGCCGCACCGTGTCGAGTGGAAATGGGTGAAGGGCCACGCCGGCCATCCGGAGAACGAGCGTGCCGACCGGCTGGCGAGCGATGCGGCGGTGGCGGCGGGACGCGTGACCGCCTCAGCCTGACGCGTCGATCGCCGCCGCCGCCAAGCCACGCACATCGACCCGCGCCTTCAGCCGCGCCGCCAGCAGCGCGGTGCCGCTGACCTTGCGCTGCACGAACAGCGTTTCGACGTGCGGGACGTGCCAGGTCGCACGATCGGCGACCAGCGCCTTGGCCTCCTCGCGCACCACCGGCACGAATGCGCGGTCGCCGAAGTCGAACGGGCCGGGACGATTGAGCGCTTCATCGATCGCGGCGATGATGCGGTCGATCGCGGCGCGGTGCGCCCGCGTGGCGGCGGCGCCGAGGAAGCCGGTTTCCACCGCGATGTCGCGGATCCGGTCCCGGTCGCGCGCCAGCCCGGCCTCGATCAGACGGCGATAGCTGTCGGCGGTGTCGGCCGGCACCGCACGCGCGGCGCCGAAATCGAGCAGCACCAACGTGCCGGTGGCGGGCTGCCAGCGATAGTTCGCGAAATTGGGGTCGGTCTGCATCACGCCGAACGCGAAGATCTCGCGCAGCACCAGCGCGATCAACGCGGTCATCGCGCGATCCCGCTCATCCTGCGGCGCATCGGCCAACGTCTCGATCGCGCGGCCCTCGACGAATTCCATCGCCAGCACGCGCCGGGTGGTAAGCGACTCCTCCAGCGCGGGGACGACATAGCGTGCGTCGCCGGCCAGCCGCTCGCGATAGGCGCGCAGTTGCTGCCCCTCGCGGATATAATCGGCCTCCTCGCTCAATTGCCGCTTCGCCTCGGCCAGCAACGGCTTGAGGTCCAGCGTCGCGGGAAGCAGGCCGGAGACACGCAGCAAGGTCGCGACATTGTCGACGTCCGACGTGATGCTGTCGGCGACGCCGGGATATTGCACCTTGATCGCCAGCACGCGCCCGTCCGGCAGCGTGGCGCGGTGGACCTGCCCGATCGACGCAGCGGCGATCGGCGATGCCTCGAAATGACGAAAGCGGCGGCGCCAGTCCGCGCCCCATTCGGCGCGCAGCACGCCGTCGAGCTGCTGCGGGGGCATGCGATACGCCTGGTTGCGCAGTTGCGCGAGGATCGTCTGAAGCTCGGCGGGCAGGACGTCGCCGGCGTCCATCGAGATCATCTGCCCCAGCTTCATCGCCGCGCCGCGCAGGTGCGACAGGCGGTCTGCGACGCGCGCGGCATTGCCGGGGGTGAGGATCAGGTCACCGACACGCGGACGCTCCCCCGCCGCGAGCCGCCGCGCGCCCTCCGCCAGCATCCCGCCCGCGACGCCGCCCGCGAGCCGCCCGAAACCGCCGAGCCGCGCCAGCCGTCCGCTGGGCACCGCGCGATGGCGGGCGCCGTTGCTGTCATCATCCTGCATCCCCGCAGAGCGCCGGAGAACCCGCCGGGTTCCGTGCGCGCTCAGTGCCGGTCGATCAGCCGCCGCGCCTGCACCAGATGCGGTGCATCGATCATCTTGCCGTCGAGCTGCAACACCCCTGCCCCCGGCGCCGCATCGAACGCGGCGATGACGCGCCGGGCGTGCGCGACCTGATCGTCGGTGGTGGTGAAGGCGGCGTTGATCGTCGCGACCTGCGCCGGGTGGATCGCCATCATCCCGGTAAAGCCGTCGCGTGCCGCGCGCCGCGCATAGGCGTCGAGCCCGTCGAGATCGCGAAAGGCCGGATAGACCGTCTCGATCGCCGCCACCCCGGCGGCATGCGCGCCGAACAGGGTCAGCGAGCGGGCCAGCTCATACGGCGGGGTGAAGCGACCGTCGTCCTCGCGGCTGGTCGCCGCCCCGATCGCGGCGGGAAGATCCTCCGCACCCCAGGTCAGCCCGGCCAACGGCACGCCGCACCCGGCGTAGCTGCCGAGCTGGAAGATCGCCGCCGGGGTTTCGGTCGCGATCGGCAGGATCGGCGCCGCGATCCCGGCCGCCGCCAAGCGATCGTGAAGCGCGCGAACACTGGCCGCGCCCTCCGCCTTGGGCAGGACGATCGCGGCGGGGCGCAATCCCGCCAGCGCGGCCAGATCCTCAACGCACAGCACGGTGCCGAGCGGATTGACGCGCACGAACACCGCCGCGCCGTCGCGCGGACCACGCAGATGCTCCGCCACCGCCGCGCGCGCCGCCGGCTTCGCGCCGGGCCCGACCGCATCCTCCAGATCGAGGATCAGCGCGTCGGCACCGCTGGCGGCGGCCTTGGCGAACCGCTCGGGGCGGTCGCCGGGCACGAACAGCAGCGACCGTAGCCTCATGCCGGACGGCGCTTCAGGAGCGCGGTGCGCAGGCATTGGCACACCACTTCATCGCGCTGGTTGATGAGACGATGCGCGAAGGTGACGATCCCCGCCTCGGGACGCGAGCGGCTGTCCTTCAGGTCATGGACCTCGGTTTCGGCGCGCATCGTATCGCCGATGAAGACGGGGTTCGGCATCACCAGTTTGTCGTAGCCGAGGTTGGCGACCAGCGTGCCGAGCGTCGTGTCGCCGACCGACAATCCGACCATCAGCGCGAAGGTGAAGGTGCCGTTGACCAGGATCTGTCCGAACTCGCTGGCGCGCGCCGCTTCGGCGTCCAGGTGCAGCGGCTGCGGATTGTGGGTCATGGTCGAAAACAGCAGATTGTCGGTTTCGGTCACCGTCCGGCGGATCTCGTGGACGATCCGGTCGCCGACCTGCCATTCGTCATAGTGGCGTCCGGCCATCAATCCTCTCCCGTCACGATCCGCGCCAGCACCATGCCCTCGGTGACCTGCGCGCCTTCGACCGCCTTCAACTCGGCGACGACCCCGTCGAACGGCGCGACCAGCGCCTGTTCCATCTTCATCGCCTCCAGCACCAGCAGCCGCTCGCCACGCGCCACCCGCAGGCCCTCGACCACCGGCACCGCGATCACGCGGCCCGGCATCGGGGCGAGCAGCGCACCATCTCCCTCGCTGGCACCGGCAAGGTGGTCGGCGCGCCGCTCACCGAACGGCCATGCCTCGCCACGCGCGAAGATCACGCCATCGACGACCGCTGCGTCCGGCAGCGACGCCGGGTCGGTGAGATATGGCTGACCCGCGACCTCCACCGCGACGCGCATGGCGGGGGTGGCATTGGAGCGGAACCCGCGCAGGGCGGTCCAAGGATCGTTGCCCGCTGCCGGTACGATTGCCGCCGCCGCCGCCGCGACGATCGCGGGCGACGGCTCGGCGGTAGGGATGAGGGCGTCGGCGTGCCGCGCGATGAAGCCGGTATCCACGCGCCCCGCCACGAAATCCGGGTGCGCGGCGGCACGGGCGAGAAAGGCGGCGTTGGTGCGCACCGGCCACACGCGCGTCCCGCCCGCCGCCGCCGCCAACCGGCTTGCAGCCTCCGCACGGGTCGCGCCCTGCACGATCAGCTTGGCGATCATCGGGTCGTAATAGGGCGTGACGTCGCCGCCCTCCTCGACCCCGCTGTCGATGCGCACGCCGGACGGAAAGCGCAGCACGTCGAGCGGGCCGGTTGACGGCAGGAAGCCGGTCGCGGGATTCTCGGCATAGAGCCGCGCCTCCATCGCCCATCCGGTGATCGACAGCGCGTCCTGCGTCTTCGGCAGCGGCTCGCCGCTCGCGACGCGCAACTGCCATTCGACCAGATCCTGCTCGGTGATCGCCTCGGTCACGGGATGCTCGACCTGCAGCCGGGTGTTCATCTCCATGAACCAGATACGGTCGGCGCGCAGCCCTTCGGAACCGTCGGCGATGAACTCGATCGTACCGGCGCCGACATAATCCACCGCCTTCGCCGCGCGCACCGCCGCGTCGCATACCGCCGCGCGGGTCGCGGCGTCCATGCCCGGCGCGGGGGCTTCCTCAATCACCTTCTGGTGGCGGCGCTGAAGCGAGCAATCGCGCTCGAACAGGTGGACGACCTGGCCGTGCATGTCGCCGAACACCTGCACCTCGATATGGCGGGGCGACAGGATGTACTTTTCGATCAGGACGCGATCGTCGCCGAACGAGGCCGCCGCCTCGCGTTGGCAACTCGCCAGCGCCTCCGCGAAGTCGCCGGGCGCATCGACCTGCCGCATCCCCTTGCCGCCGCCGCCCGCGACCGCCTTGATGAGGACGGGGTAGCCGATCGCATCCGCCTCGGTCTTCAGCCGCGCCGGCGACTGGTCCTCGCCCAGATAGCCGGGCGTGACCGGAACCCCGGCGGCGATCATCCGCGCCTTGGCCGCGTCCTTCAGCCCCATCGCCCGGATCGCGGCCGGGGGGGCACCGACCCACACCAGCCCGGCGGCGACCACCGCCTCGGCGAAGTCGGCGTTCTCCGACAGGAAGCCGTAGCCGGGATGGATCGCCTGCGCGCCGGTCGCGCGTGCGGCGTCGAGCAGGCGGTCCTGCCGCAGATAGCTGTCGGCGGCAGGCGCGGTGCCGATGCACACCGCCTCGTCCGCCTCGCGCACGAACGGCATGGCGGCATCGACGTCGGAATGGACCGCGATGGTGCGGATGCCCAGCGCGCGCGCGGTGCGGGTGATGCGGCGGGCGATCTCGCCGCGGTTGGCGATCAACAGGCTTTCGATCATCGCGGTCACATCCGGAACAGGCCGAAGCGCGCACGCTCCGGCACGGGGGCGTTCAGCGTGGCGGCGAAGGCGAGGCCCAGCACCTCGCGGGTCTGCACGGGATCGATGATCCCGTCGTCCCACAGCCGCGCGGTGGCGTAGTAGGGATTGCCCTCGTCCTCGTATTTCTGGCGGATCGGCGCCTTGAAGCGTTCGGCCTCTTCCGCGCTCCAGGTCTCCGCATCGCGGTGGACGGTCGCCAGCACGCTCGCCGCCTGCTCGCCGCCCATCACCGAGATGCGCGCGTTGGGCCAACTGAACAGGAAGCGCGGGCTATAGGCGCGTCCGCACATCCCGTAATTGCCCGCGCCGAAGCTGCCGCCGATCAGCACCGTCACCTTCGGCACCGACGCGGTGGCGACGGCGGTGACCAGCTTCGCGCCGTTCTTGGCGATCCCCTCCGCCTCATACTTCCCGCCGACCATGAAGCCGGAGATATTCTGGAGGAACAGCAGCGGAATGCGCCGCTGGCATGCCAGTTCGATGAAGTGCGCGCCCTTCAGCGCGGACTCGCTGAACAGCACGCCGTTGTTGGCGAGGATCGCGACCGGCATTCCCCAGATATGCGCGAAGCCACAGACGAGCGTCGTGCCGTACAATGCCTTGAACTCGTGGAAGTCGGAGCCGTCGACGATCCGCCCGATCACTTCGCGCACGTCATAGGGCGCGCGAACGTCCTGCGGGACGATGCCGTACAGCTCCTGCGGGTCGAGCAGCGGCGCGCGCGGTGGCTTCAGCGTCACGTCGGGCGCCGGCTTCGCGCCCAGCGTCGCGACGATATCGCGGACGATCAGCAGCGCATGCTCGTCATTCTCCGCAACGTGATCGACCACGCCCGATCGGCGCCCGTGCGTTTCCGCGCCGCCCAGTTCCTCCGCCGAGATCACCTCGCCGGTCGCGGCCTTCACCAGCGGCGGACCGGCGAGGAAGATCGTGCCCTGGTTGCGGACGATCACGCTTTCGTCGGACATCGCGGGAACATAGGCACCACCGGCGGTGCAACTGCCCATCACGCACGCGATCTGCGCGATCCCCTCCGCCGACATCTGCGCCTGGTTGAAGAAGATCCGCCCGAAATGCTCGCGGTCGGGGAACACCTCCGCCTGATGCGGCAGGTTCGCGCCGCCGCTGTCGACCAGATAGAGGCACGGCAGACGGTTCTCGCGGGCGATTTCCTGCGCGCGCAGGTGCTTCTTCACCGTCATCGGGAAGTAGGCGCCGCCCTTCACCGTCGGATCGTTCGCGACGATCATGCACTCGCGTCCCGACACGCGCCCGACGCCCGCGATCATCCCCGCGCCAGGCGCGCCATCCTCATACATGCCGTTCGCGGCCAGCGCGCCGATCTCCAGGAACGGCGCGGCGGGATCGAGCAGCCGGTCGACGCGGTCGCGCGGCAGCAGCTTGCCGCGCGCGACGTGGCGCGCGCGGTGCTGTTCCGACCCACCCAGCGCGGTGCGGGCGCTGCGATCGCGCAGCGTCTCGGCGAGCGCGCGATTGTGCGCGGCGTTGGCGGCAAAGGTGTCGGCGCCGACATCGACCAGCGAGCGGAGCGTCGTCATTGCGCGCGCGGTGCGTCATGGCCGATCAGCTCGCGCCCGATCAGCATCCGCCGCACCTCGTTGGTGCCCGCGCCGATATCGAGCAGCTTGGCGTCACGCCAATAGCGCTCGACCGGCCAATCCGTCGTATAGCCGGCACCACCCAGCGCCTGGATCGCTTCGCCTGCGACCTTCACCGCGCTTTCGGAGGCGAGCAGGATGCAGCCCGCCGCATCGAACCGCGTCGTGCGCCCCGCGTCGCACGCCCTGGCGACCGCATAGACATAGGCACGGGCGGCGTTGAGCGCGACGTGCATGTCGGCGACCTTGGCCTGCATCAGCTGGAACTCCCCGATCGGGCGCCCGAACTGGCGGCGTTCGCGGACATAGGGCAGCACGGTGTCGAGGCACGCCTGCATGATCCCGAGCTGGATGCCCGACAGCACGACCCGCTCGTAATCGAGGCCGGACATCAACACCTTCACCCCGCCGTTCAGCGGCCCCATCACCTGCGCGTCGGCGACGAAGCAATCGTCGAACACCAGTTCGGCGGTCGGCGATCCGCGCATCCCGACCTTGTCGATCTTCTGCCCGATCGAGAAGCCCGCGACGTCCTTCTCCACCAGGAACGCGGTGATCCCCTTCGACCCGGCGTCCATGTCGGTCTTCGCATAGACGACCAGCGTGTCGGCATAGGGTGCGTTGGTGATCCAGAACTTCGTGCCGTTCAGCCGCCAGCCGCCGTCGACCTTCGTCGCGCGCAGCTTCATCGACACGACGTCGGACCCGGCACCCGCCTCCGACATGGCGAGGCTGCCGACATGTTCGCCCGAGATCAGCCTTGGCAGATACTTCGCCTTCTGCTCGGGCGACCCCCAGCGGCGAATCTGGTTGATGCACAGGTTGGAATGCGCGCCGTAGCTGAGCCCGATCGCGGCGGAGGCGCGGCTGACCTCCTCACAGGCGACGACATGCTCCAGATAGCCGAGGCCCAGGCCACCATCGGCCTCCTCGACGGTGATCCCGTGCAGCCCCAGCGCGCCCATCTCGGGCCACAATTCGCGCGCGAAGCGATCCTCGGCATCGACCCGCGCGGCGATCGGCGCGATCCGGTCGGTCGCGAAGCGCCGCACCGTGTCGCGGATCGTGTCCGCCATCTCGCCCAGACCGAAATCGAGGTCCATCGCTCTCTCCTGTATCGTCGTTGCCGCACATCCTAGGCCGCGGCGATGGCGCTGCAAAATTGAAAGGCGCGCAAGCTGTGTATAGATATCGTCTATGATCGACCGGTACCATCTTCGCTATTTCCTCAGCGTGGTCGACACCGGCAATTTCTCGCGCGCCGCAGCGGCGTGCAACGTGTCGCAACCGACGCTGTCGGTGGGGATCGCGCGGCTGGAGGCGCAACTGGGGCGCACGTTGTTCGATCGCACCAACCGGCGGGTCGCGCTGACCGATGCCGGCGCCGGGTTGCTCCAGCATGCGCGGACGATCGAGGCCGGATTCGCCGCCGCCGAACGCGCGGTGACCGGCGCCGCCGCCGCGCCGGTGCTGCGGCTGGGCATCCTCTCCACGATCCCCGCGCGGTGGATCGAGCGCTGGCTGGCCGCACGGCCCCACGCGCCGGTCGAGCTGGTGGAGGGCAACGAACGCGAACTGCGCGCGCGGCTCGCACGCGGACGGATCGACGCGGCGCTGACGATCCTGCGCGACGGTGACGAACGCGGCGCGGGACAGCACCTGCTCTCCGAAGGCTATGCGCTGGCGATCGGCGCGACCCATCCGCTCGCCGGGCGCGCCAGCGTCCGCGCGGAAGAACTGGCCCACGAGCCGATGATCGTGCGACGCCATTGCGAGATGCTGTCGGAGACCAGCCGCTTCTTCACCGCGCGCGGCGTGCGCCCGTTCTTCCCGGCGCGCACCACCAGCGACGATCGCGCCCTGTCGCACGTCCGCGCGCGGCTGGGGATCACGGTGATGCCCGACGGGTTCCGCGCCGACGGCGTGGCGCGGGTGACGCTGGAGGGGTTCGACGCGACGCGCGACGTCGGACTGGTATTCGCGGCGCATGCGCCCGCCGACGCGGCGCTGATCGCGGAGATCGGCGCCGCCGTCGCGGGCTGACGCGCGGGCTATCTCACCACTCCACGCCGATCTTGCCGAAGTGCGCCGCGCTCATCTCGTAACGGAAGGCGTCGGCCAATTCCTCCAGCGCGAAGCGGCGATCGACGACCGGCTTCAGTCCGCCCTGCTCGATCGCGCGGACGAAATCCTGCTGCTCGCGCCGGCTGCCGACGATCAGCCCCTGCAACCGCGCCTGCTTGCCCATCAAGGCGGCGGTCGGCACCTCGCCGCTCGCGCCGGTCAGGACGCCGATCAGCGAGATGTGCCCACCGACGCGCACCGCCGCGATCGACTGCGCCAGCGTGGCCGGGCCGCCGACCTCGACGACATGATCGACGCCGCGCCCGTCGGCCCAGTCGAACATCGCCTGCCCCCATTCCGACTGGCTGCGGTAGTTCAAGACGTGATCGGCTCCGAGCGCCGTCGCGCGCTCCAGCTTCTCGTCGGACGACGACGTGATCGCGACGCGTGCGCCCATCAGCTTGGCGATCTGCAGCGCCCAGATCGACACGCCGCCGGTGCCGAGCAGCAGCACCGTGTCGCCGGCCTTCAGCTTGCCGTCCACCACCAGCGCGCGCCATGCGGTGAGACCGGCGGTGGTGATCGTCGCGGCCTCCACCGCGTCCAGCCCCTGCGGCGCGCGGGTGAAGGCGGTGGCGGGGCGCACGACATGCGCCTGCGCATAACCGTCGATTCCGTCACCCGGGGTGCGGCTGAAATCGCCGATCGTGGGCGTGCCGTCCTGCCAGTCCGGGAAGAAGCACGACACCACCGCGTCGCCGACCGCGAAGTTGGTCACCCCCTCGCCCACCGACTCGACCACGCCCGCGCCATCGGCGAGCGGCACCAGCCCGTCCGCCGCGCCCATCCGCCCGGTGACCACTCCCAGATCGTGGAAGTTCAGCGAGCTGCCGTGCAGCGCGACGCGGATCTCGCCCGCGCCGGGCGCTCCGGGGTCGGCGCGTTCCTCCAGCTGCAGATTGTCGAGCCCCGCAGGCGCGTGCACCACCATTGCCTTCATCGAACCGCCTCCTTCATCGCGCCCCCAACGCGGGGGCGCGGGGAAGCTATCCGTGCGCGGATGCGTTTCGCCGGGTCATCCGGGCCAACACCGCGCGCAGCTTCGCGCCATAGCCGCGCGCATCGTCGAAGAACGCATCGCGCACGTCCTCCGCCGCCGCGACCTTCTGCGCATGGAGCGCCGGATCGGTCGCCAGATTCCAGATCGCCTCGGCATAGCCCGCGACATCGTCAGGCTCGACCTCGATCGCCGCCGGGCGCACCACATCGAGCGCCGGGCAGACGCGCGAGGTGACGACCGGACGGCGCGCGATCACCCCCTCCGCCACGATCATCGCGAAGCCTTCCTCGAAATCGCTTCGCGTCGGCACGACCACCGCGTCGCTTTCCGACAGCAAGCGCGCCAGCGCATCACGATCACAGAAACCGTGGAGCACGAACGCGTCCGACAATTCCGCGTCGCGCACCGCCGCCGCGAGCTCCGCCGAGGCCGTTCCCTCCCCGCAAATATCGAACACGATCCGGGGGCCGGCGCGCCCCTGCAAGCGCCGACAGACGTCGAGCAGGTCGAACACACCCTTGTTGCGCTCCACACGGCCGGCGAACAACACGCGGAAAACGTCCTTCGCCACGCGCGGCGTGATCGCCGCGAATTGCTCACGCGCGTAGGTGGGCAGGAACAACGTGGCCGCGATCCGACCGCCCGACAGCGCCGCGACCTGATTGACGATCAGCGGCGACGCCGCCAGCGTGGGATCGGCGAAGCGATAATGGAGCCGTGCCAGCAACCACGCCAGGATGCGGCGCGTGCGCGGCTCGCGTGCCGCCGGGCGCGTGATCGCACAATGCAGCGCATTGACGAACCGCACGCCGCGCAGTCGCCACGGCCACAAGGCCCACCAGTGGTACATCGCATCGGTGAGGACGATGATCCGCGCACCGCCCGCCACCGTCTCCGCGACGCGCGCCCACAGCCACGCCACCTCCGCCAGATGGTAGCGAATGCCGCCGGCGAGGCGACGCGGCCTGTTCATGATCCGCACGCCGGGACGCACGTCGTCATATCGGTCCCCCGCGTAGCTGGTGGTGACGATCAGGTCCAGCCCGAGGTCACTGGCGACTGAATAAAATTGCAGCAGATAACTGGTGCCGAAATACGCGAGCGCGTGGCCGCTTCGCCAACTGTCATGCACGATCCGTGCGTCGACGGGGCCGCTGATATAGCCGATCTTCACCGCATCCGGACGCGACATCGACGTACCCCTTGCATGCCGCCGCAGCGTTCATCCCGATGTCGCACGTCCACGTCAAGCGGCATCGCGTGCGATCCTCTGGTGGGTGGTGCGGCGCAAGAGCCATCGTGTCGCTCAGGGGCCGACGACGGCTGCTCACCGCACCTAAGCGTGCAGCCGGGTGGCGCTCACAGGTCGAGAGACAGACTCAGCTTCACCGTCCGTGGCAGCCCCTGTGCCAGCAGGCCCGATCCGGTAGAGGCCCAGTAGCGCCGGTCGGTGATATTGTCGCCATAGGCGCGCAGCGTCGCGTCGCGGCCCAACAGGACGAAGCGATATGCCGCGCCGAGATCGAAGGTGGTGTAACCGGGCGCATAGCCCTGATTGAGCGCGTTCACCGCGCGCCGTCCCACGCGGAACATGCCCGCCGACAGGCTCAGCCCCGGCACGGCGGAGAGACGGTATTCGGCGAAGATCGAGCCCGAGAAGCGCGCGGCATTCTCGATCCGCTTGCCGACCACGCTGGCCGCGCCCGTCCGCTGGCGGGCGGAAAGCGTCATCGCGCTCGCGGTAATCGACAACTGGCGGCCGAGTTCGCCGACCGCGCTGAACTCGCCGCCTTCATACACGGCCTCGCCGTCCTGCACGAAGACGTTCGCACTGTTCAGATAGGCCGAGGGCCGCGCGATGTGGAAATAGGTGCCGGTCAGCAGCAGTCCCGCGAGCGGCGCGATCTTCACCCCCGCCTCCTTCTGGCGGCTGACGGCGGCCGGCAGGATCTCGCCCGCATTGTTGGCGATCTGCTGCGCGATCGGTCCCGGCTCCAGCCCCTCGATGTAATTGGCATAGGCGCTGACCCAGCGAACCGGCTTGAGCATGAGGCCGTAGGACAGCGTGTCGGGCGTCACCTTGTACGAGCTGGTCCGGCTGACATCGGTGTAGCGCGTCTTGCGCCACCCGATCGTCGCCTGCAGCCAGTCGCCCCACGAGGCCTGATCGAAGACGTAGACGCCCAGATCCTCGGTCCGCGTCGGGTTCGGGATGATCCGCGGTGCCATCGGCTGATAGGGGATGAGAACCGGCGCGTAGAGGTTCTGCGCGAAGTTCCGGCGCACGGCGATCGGCACGTCGCCGTCGCGCGTCTGGAAGGCGACGCCCGCCAGCAGGCTATGCTCGATCGGCCCCGTGCGGATCGTGCCGGACAGGTCACCGCGATAGACGACGTTCGTATAATCGTTGCCGGTCGTCCGCGCGACGGTGAGCGTGCCGTTGCCGGTCACCGGATCATAGCGCCCGAACGAGGAATAGGCGCGATCGCGCGTCAGATAGGAGCGCCCGACCGCGCCGGCGAAGCGCCAGCCGGGCGCGAAATCATAGTTTACCCGCGCCAGCAGGTTCGTCTCTCGCCCCCGCGCCTGCATCCAGTCGGCGCCCAGGTTCTGGCGTGGCGATGGAAGCGGTGGCAGCGTGATCGTGCCGTTCACCGCGGTCAGGCTGAACTCGGTGGGCTCGGTGATCGACTTGGCGATGTACTCGGCATCGAGCAGGATCTGCACGCCGTCCACCGGTGTCCAGTCGAACGCGCCGGTCACGAAGCTGCGCGTCCCATCGGTCCGGCGCACGCCCGTTTGGAGGATGCCGGTGCCGGCGTTGACGCGCACGCCCGCGGTGCCGAAGCGCCGGCTGATATCCGTGTTCATGCCGATCGATCCATTCGCGTCGCCCTGCAGCTCGAAGCGGGTCACCGGCGTGGCGGTCGGGCGTTCGGTGACGAGGTTGACGATGCCCGAGGGGGTGGCAAAGCCGTAATAGAGGCCGGCCGCCCCCTTCAGCACCTCGATCCGGTCCTTGCTCTCGATCGGCTGCTCGATCAGATTGACCACCGGCAGGACGCCGTTCCACCTAACGTTGGTGAAATTGTTGAGCGTGATCCCGCGCACCGCCAGATTGCTGAAGATGCTGGTGTTGATCTGCGCCTGGGAAACCCCGGCGGTGTTGCGCACGGCATCGTTGAGCGAGCGTGCCTGTTGCGCGTCGAGCAGCGACTTCGGCATGATCGCGACGGTCAGCGGCGTATCGATGAGCCGCGCGTCGCGGAACGTGCCGACCTGGACATAGTCGGTGCCGAAGCTGTCCCGCCGATCGGCGGTGACGACGATATCCTGGGTCGACGCGCCCTGAGGCTGCTGCGCGGCGACCGGGGTCGCGTACAGCGATCCCGCGAAGACGCACGACGTCAATAGCAGAAGCACCCGCGCCGAGCGGGCCTGCGGCATAGCAAGCATGAACGATTCCCCTTTGACGGCGCGCTGATCGCATTTGTGCGAATGACATGCAATAGCGCACGACCAAGCGTTTGAATTCGGGCAACGTACGGCGGGAACAGACCCGACGGCTGGTCGCCACGTCATCGGATCGCGGCGAGGTTTTATGCCACTCTCTTGTGTATTGCCTGCGCAATACACCATAAGGTCGCTCAATCACCGGTGAACGGCTGGTCGGGCAGGCGTCGCTGGACGCGATGTTCACTCCGTTCAGGAACAATTACGGCTTCGGATGGCGGATCGGCGAACGCTTCGGGCGGCGCGAGATGGATCATTCGGGGAGCGACAATGGCTTCTCGACCTACATCATCCGCTTCCCGAACGATGGCCTGACCGCGATGGTCCTGAGCAACAGCGACCGGGCGTCCGCATCAAGGGTCGGCAACGCGATGGCGGGGATCGCTTTTGGTGAGCCGGTAACGCTGCCGGTCGCACAGCTTCGCGACATTCTGTGGGACCGGATCGATCGCGATGGCGTTGCCGGGGCAATCGCGCATTATCGCGACATGAAGCGATCCGGCGCCAAGCTGGATTTCAGCGACGATACGCTCGTCGGGCTGGGATATGATCTGTTCGCGGCGCGGCGCTATACCGATGCCGAAGCGATCTTCCGCTTCAACCTGAAGCTCTATCCCAGGTCCGCGTATAGCCATGACGGACTGGCCGATATCGCATCGCTAGGGGTGATCCGAAGGAAGCGATCGTGCTGTTCCGACAGTCGCTGGCGCTCGACCCGGCCAACAGCTACGCCAGCGACGCGCTGAAGCGGCTGCAGCCACCGCCGCTCGGTCACGCGTGGTCGCCCTCACCAGCGCTGCGGGAAAGATGAACGTGGGCGTCTCGCCGGCGGTCGCGGAGTTCGAGCGGGACTGTGGCCGCTGTTCGCATGCGATTGGATCGCGGGTTCTTGGAAAAGGTATTTTGTTGACGTGGCTGGGGCGGCAGGATTCGAACCTGCGAATGCCGGTACCAAAAACCGGTGCCTTACCGCTTGGCGACGCCCCAACGAGCCGCGCGCCTTAGCCGGGCGCGCGGGAAAGCTCAACCGATACGATGCAGCCAATCGTGCGAATCTTCCGCGCGACCGCGCTGGATCGCGCTCAATTGCTCAAGGAAGCGCGCGGTCAATTGCCCGATACCGCCACCACCGATGGTGAAGTCATAGTCCGGACCCGCAACGCGCCCGATCGGTGTCACCACCGCGGCGGTGCCGCAGGCGAAGCTCTCGACCAGCCGTCCGCTTGCGGCGTCCGCGCGCCAATCCTCGATCGCATAGGGCGCTTCCTGCACCTCCAGCCCCTGATCGCGCGCGATCTGAAGGATCGAATCGCGGGTGATGCCCGGCAAGATCGTGCCGGTGAGCGGAGGCGTGCGCAGCGATCCGTCGTCGAAGACGAAGAAGATGTTCATGCCGCCCAGCTCCTCGATCCAGCGGCGCTCGCTGGCGTCGAGGAACACCACCTGATCGTAGCCGCGACGGATCGCCTCCTGCTGCGCGACGAGGCTGGTGGCATAATTGCCGCCGCACTTGGCGGCTCCGGTCCCGCCGGGTGCCGCGCGGGTATATTCATGGCTGACCCACAACGACACTGCCCGCGCCCCGCCCTTCCAATAGGCGCCGACCGATGAGGCGATCACCATGTAGAGATATTCCGAAGACGGCTTGACGCCCAGGAACGCCTCCGACGCGATCATGAACGGGCGCAGGTACAGCGATCCACCCTCGACGTTCGGCAGCCAGTCCCGCTCGGTCAGCACGAGTTGCTCGACCGATTCGAGGAACAATTCCTCGGGCAGGTCGGGCATCGCCATGCGCCGCGCGGACGCGTTGAAGCGGCGGGCGTTCGCCTCCGGGCGGAACAGCGCGAGCCCGCCGTCCTCCAGCCGATAGGCTTTCAGCCCCTCGAAAATCTCCTGCGCATAGTGAAGCACCGAGGAGGCGGGATCCATCGTCAGCGGCACGCGCTGCGAAATGCGCCCGTCGTGCCAGCCGCGCCCCTCTGAATAATGAAGCACCGCCATATGATCGGTGAACACGCGCCCGAAGCCGGGATCGACCAGCCGCGCCGCGCGGACGCTGGCGGAAACGGGGGACGGATGCGGTTCGAACGCGAAGTTCACGGGACGTGGCCTCCAAGGAACGTAGGCAGCGCGTGACGTTACGGGGACGCGCCGGGGTTGCGGTGGCCTAGGGCGGATGGCAAAGCCGGTCAACATGGCTGCCACAACCCACTCCGCCTCGCCGCTTTTCCTGCGCGAAACCGAGATTCGTCGCGGGCTGGAGCTTCTGTATTTCGGCAATGCGCACATCACGCGCTCGATCGATCGCGGCCTGGCCAAGCAGGGGCTGGGGCGCGCGCACCACCGCGCATTGTATTTCATCGCGCGCAAGCCCGACATGCCGGTCAGCGACCTGTTGGCGTTGCTGGCGATCACCAAACAGTCGCTCGGGCGCGTGCTGAACGAGTTGATGGAACGCGAGCTGGTGGAAACGCGCGCAGGCGACCGCGACCGGCGCCAACGGTTGCTGCGACTCACGCCGGCAGGGGTGGAGCTGGAAGGCAGCCTGTACGAGGCTCTGCGCGAGAAACTGTCGGCGGCCTATTCACGCGCCGGACAGGGCGCGGTCACGGGTTTCTGGGCGGTGTTGGAGGGCTTGATCCCCGACGACGAGATCGCGCGGGTCGAAGGATTGCGCGGCTAACCGCGCGCCATCTCCGCACCGCGCTCGATCGATGCCCGCAGCGTGCGATCGAGCAGGGCGGCGATCCCATCCTCCTGATCGAGCACGTTGAGCCCGGCGCGGGTCATGCCGCCGGGGCTGGCGACCGCATCGGCCAGCGCGCTGGGGCCACGATCGCTGGCCGCCGCCATCGCCGCCGCGCCATCGACCGTGGCCAGCGCGACCGCCGCCGCATCGGAGGCATTCAGCCCCGCCGCCACCCCGGCGGCCGCCAACGCGTCGATAAAGCGGAACAGGAAGGCCGGGCCGCAACCCGACAACGCCCCCGCCGTCGCAAAGCGGGCCGGATCGTCGAGCCATTGCACCAGTCCCAGCGGCGCCATCAGGCGATCGACGGTGGCGCGCGCGGCGGTCTGCGCATGGGGGGCGTGGATCGCGACCACGCCGCGTCCAAGTTCGACCGGCAGGTTGGGCATCGTCTGGATCGCGACCGGGCCGGGGATCGCCGCCGACAGCCGCGCGGGATCGGCCCCGGCCAGCATCGACACCAGCAACGGCACCTCACGCAGCCGTCCGCGGTGAGTGGCCGCCACCTCGTCGAGTTGCTGCGGCTTGATCCCCAGCACGACGACATCGGGTAACGGTCCGTCGGGCAAAGCGCGCGCCTGACGCACATCGCCGGGCAGCACACGGTCGCCGCGATTAACGACATCGACGTCGCCGACGGCGACCACGCCGCTGTCCAGCCAGCGCCGCAGCATCGCCGAAGCCATGTTGCCGCACCCGATCATCCAGAGCCGCATCGGAATCAGGCCTCGCCCTGCGTCTCGACCATCGCGGCCGCGATCGCTTCGGCAGGGGACTTGCCGCCCCACAGCACGAACTGGAACACGGGATAGAAACGCTCGCACTCGTCGATCGCCGAATCGATCAACAGCTCGGCGGTGGCGAGCGACATGGTCGCCTCTCCCTCGCGCGTCTCGATCGCGGTGGCGCAGCGGTAGAGCAGGATGCCGCTCGACGACCACATCTCGAAATGACCGAGCCAGAGCTGTTCGTTGATCAGCCCCAGCGTCTCGTAGATCTTGCCGCGCCGCCCCTCGGCCACCTTCACGTCGGGGAAGGCGAGCAGCTGCACCACCCCGTCCTCCTCCCGCCAAAGCGCGCGAAGTTCATACTCCGTCCAGCTGCCCTTTACCGTCGCGGTGATCTCATCCTCGTTCCGCTCGCACGGCCAACCATGCGCAAGGAAATAGGATTCGAGCGTATCGAGGGGGGCTTCGGGTTCGGAGAAGGTATCGGCTTCGTCGAGCATCCCGGTCATATCGCACGCCGAACGACGCGCGTCATCCCCGTGCGCCGCGATCAGGCCGCCGGGTTCGCCGCCAGCGCGGCTTCCAGCTTCTCGATGCGGGCGCGCAGCGCGTCATTCTCGTCCCGGGCGGCAACGGCCATCGCCTTCACCACTTCGAACTCGTCCCGCGCGACGAAATCCAGCCCGCCGATCCACTCACGCGCACGGGCGCGCGCATTCGCCTCTGCCTCGCGGCCCATGCCCGCGATGGTGCCGGCAGCGCCGTTGAACAGCTTGGCGACGTCGCCGAACAGGTGGTTTTCGGATTGCATGGCGATTCGTCCTGCAGAAGCCAGTGGTTCAGCGGATTACTTGGGACGCGACGGGCGCCTGCACAACCCGTTCCGCGTCCGGATTGAGCCGCCCGATCTCCCAATTCAACGCCCCAGCCAGGCACAGCCACGCCATGTAAGGCACCATCAACCACGCCGCGACCCAGCGAATTTGCGCGAAGACGATCGTGGTGAGGATCGACAGGCCCAGGATCGCGACGATCAGCAGAAAGGCCGCGTCAACGCGGTGGGCGCCGAAGAACAGCGGCGTCCAGGCGAGATTGCCGGCCAGCTGCGCGACGAACAAGGCGATCCCCAGCCCCCGCAGCCGCGCGCCGCGGGCGCTGACCACCAGTGCCAGCGCCAGGCCCAACATCACGTAGAGCAGCGACCATACGACCGGGAAAGCCCAGCCGGGCGGGGTGAAGCCGGGCTTTGCGAGCGCCGCATACCAGCCGTTCTGCTCACCCGACGGCACCGTGCGGCCCGACAGGAAACC
>CAJYSA010000088.1 GCA_913777325.1 uncultured Sphingomonas sp.
TACCAGCATCCCGATCTCGCCGCCTGACACACCGCCAAGCGAACAGCCTAGACCAACGGGATGAGGGGTCCCTTTTCGACGCCGATCACTCCGCTACCGGGGTCCCTTTTCCACGCCGATCCACACCCCAAGCCATCTCAGCAGCACGGGCAGTCGGCCGTTCACCCCGTTGACATTGTACGTGGCGATCTTCACCCACGTCGAACAAACGCCGAAGCGTCGGTATCCTCCCGGGACAATCTCCAGAGCCGCGACGCAGGTGCAGCGTCCTGCGGAAGGTGACGTCACCAGGCGTCAGCGGAGATGAAAACCAAGAAGGATCAGGAGAACCTCGGGAAAGTGCCTTGCGTGGACGACGCGGATCGCGCGGAGGGTTGGTCGGATGCGACGTGCGACGCCACCATTGCAGCAGCCGCAGCGATGGCATGCACAAGCCTTGAGTGTCGGCGTCGCTGCGCCGCTTGGCCGAGACGACGCCAAGCGACCTCCGTTGCCGACTCCGCTTCGACGAGCATGCTGCGCGCAAGACCAAACGGTTCTGCCCTCTGGACGTCGCCTCACGTTCTAGGCTTCGTCTCGCGCCCACTTCTCCCAGGTGAAGCCCTTCTCGGCACCCCACTCCTCCCAGCGGACCCGCACGTCCCATCCATCACGCTGGACCATCTCCACGGCCGGGGGCGAGACGCAGAACGTCATGTTCTCCAGCAGTTCGTGGATCGCCTCCATGACGCGGGAACGCGTCTTGAACCTGACCTGCTCGTCCTCATCCCTGAGCGTGTCCCGCAGTGCGAAGATGCGGCGGCGATGCTCCTCGGGGGAAACGGCGCCGCGGGCCCTCACGATCCGGTCCCGGAGGTCGTCGACGGCAGCCACATGGGCATCGACGGCGCTCGCCAGTTCAAGCCACCTGGCCTTCACCTCCGCCCTGTCGGTTTCGAGGTAGAGCGTCAGCGCGGTCTCCGCCTTGAGACGATCGACTTCGCGCCTGCGTTCGCGTTCGGCGAGCTCGATCTCGAGCGGACGCAGGACTTCGGGGGATGCGAAGTGACGGTCGCCGAGCGCATCGAGCAGAATGGCGTCGAGTACGGCACTCTCCCACACCGCATAGTTGAAGTGATGGCCGACCCCGCATCCACGACCACGCTGGTAGCTGTCGCAGATCAGGTAGTCCTCGTTCACGAACGACCCGTCCGCGCGCTTCTTCAATCCCTTCCCGCGGAACGTCATGCCCGAACCGCACGAAGCGCACTTCGCCAGACCGGCGAAGAGGTTCACGAGGGACCGCCCACGGCCGATCACCCGTCGATGCCGACCGGCCATCGCCCGCTGCGCGTTGGCGTGCAGATCCGGATCCACGATCCGCGGATAGTAGTCGACTATCGGATCCCCCACGCGGCGGCGACGCTCTCCGCGGGGCTTGCTGCCCGGCTGGAACTCCCCGAGAACCGCAGGGCTGGTGAGGATCTTCTGGATGTAGGAGGCGTGCCACCCGCTCGCCCGTCCGAACGTGTCTATTCCGTCGAGGTTGAGCCTTCGAGCGATGTGATGCTTCCCGAGGCCAGCGACCGTCTCCTCGAAGATGCGTCTGACCACGGCGGCGCGGTCCTCCCTGACGACGAAGGCGGAAGGTGTCCCCTCCACCGCCAACCATGCCGGGGCGCGTCTCGTGAGGACGATCGCTTCGCCCCTCGCCAGACGAGACCGCTTCACGGCCCATGCCGCACTCAGTCTCGAGGCCTTCTTCTCAGACTCCTCGTTCGCCAGCTGCGCCTTGACGACGACCTCGATGATGGCGGGCATGTCGAGGTTGTTGCGGTCGTACCTCCGGTCGCCTTCGACGGTCGCGATGGTGACGCCGAGTTCGGTCAAATCCAGCATCCATGCGAACACCTTCTTGGCCTGTTCGCGTGAAAGCCGGTCGAGCTTCTCGGTAAGCAGGACCACGCCGTCGGGGTAGCGCCCACCCTCCACGCTCGCGACGAATCGCCCGAGCGCTCCGACGTCGGCATGCCGCCCCTTGAACGCGGACACGCCTTCGTCGATCAGCTCCTCGACCACGTTCCAGCCATGACGTGCAGCGTGCTCGCGGCAGTCCTCGCGTTGACGTTCGAGGCTGCTCCCCTTGCCCTGTTCAGAGCTGGACCATCGTATGTATATGACCGCGTCCACGGCATCCCCCTACCGAGTGTAGGTTGATACTATCTTAGAAGATTATGCGCGCCGGCGGCAGCGATCTCCAGCGCGCGCTTCGCCACCTCCTGCCCTTTGACCTGCCGCAAGTCTGGACCGGCATGCGCACTTGCCACCTCGCCCGGCTTCGGCGGTGCAAGCAGGCCGTGACCCTTCAGGTGATTGAGCAGGCCGAGCAGGTCGGGCGCGGCGATGACCTCTATGCTGCCGCTCCAGGCCGCCTCGCTGCCCTGCGCCGCGGGGCAGATCAACCCTCGCCCCGTCTCGGCGGCGTGAAGCGCGGCGAGCAGCACGCCCGGAGACGGCGCCAGCCGCCCATCCAACCCCAGCTCGCCGACGATAACGTAATCGGCCAGCGTCTCCGCATCCACGACGCCCATCGCGGCAAGCAGCCCCAGCGCGATTGGAAGATCGAAATGCGATCCCTCCTTGGGAAGGTCCGCGGGCGACAGATTTACGGCGATCCGTTTCGGAGGCAGCGACAGCCCCATGCCCGCGATCGCACCGCGCACACGCTCGCAGCTCTCCCCGACCGCTTTGTCCGCCAGCCCGACGACGTTGAAGGCGGGAAGCCCCGGGATCAGCTGAACCTGAACTTCGACTCCACGCGCCTCCAGCCCCAGATAGGCTACCGTCGATACGATCGCGACCATGTGTTCCCCGCCCCCTGTGCGTCTCCATAGCGGGTTCGTCGCGCGGGGGAATGGCCAACGGTGACTTGCAACTGCAACACACGCGCGCCACATCGGCGTGGATGACCCGCCGTCACCCCGCCATGCGCGTCACGCAGCTTGCGCTCGGCGGTCTGTTGTTGCTGACGGCTGCGGTCATTGCGCCTCTTCCAGGTCCAGGGGGTGTCTTCCCGTTCGCCGGCGGGATGGTGCTGATCCTGCGCAACTCGCGCCGCGCGCGAGGGTGGTTCGTGAGAGCCAAGAAGCGCTGGCCACGAATCGGCAATGTCGTCGACGTGGCGATGCGTCGGCGCAGCGTGTTGCGACGACGCGCCCGCGATCGTGCAAGCGTCCGTTGACTTCCGCGCGCCCCTCCCCTAACGGCGTCCTTCTTTCGGGCCGTCCGCTTGGGCGGCCCTTCGACATTCGATTTCGGGACATGAACGATGAAGCGGACCTTTCAGCCGAGCAATCTGGTGCGCGCCCGCCGTCACGGCTTCCGCGCGCGGATGGCCACGGTCGGCGGCCGGGCGGTGATCCGGGCGCGTCGCGCGCGCGGTCGCAAGAAGCTGTCGGCGTAAGCACGACGGAGACCCGCCCCTCCGCGACTCGCGTCGCGGTCGGGCGGATGACCAGGCGGCCGGACTATCTGGCCGCGAATACCGGGCGTCGGGTGCCGATGCCCGGCTTCGTGCTTCTGGTGCACGCCCGTACGCCGACCGGCGACGAGACGATGCGGGTCGGCATCACCGTCACCAAGAAGGTCGGCAACGCGGTGGTGCGCAATCGCATCAAGCGACGCTTTCGCGCGCTTGCGCGTGAGATCCTGCCCCAACATGGCTGGCCAGGCGCCGATCATGTGCTGATCGGGCGCGAGGCGGCGTTGACCGCCAATTGGTCGACGCTTCGTGAGCAGCTTGCGAAGGCTTTGGCCAAGAGCCGGACGGTGGCACCGGGCGGCAATCGCTCCAGGCCGAAACGGTGATCGCGCGGGTACTGATCCTGCTGGCGCGCGGCTGGCAGCTCGGCCCATCGGTGCTGATGCCGCCGTCGTGCCGCTTCCAACCGTCATGTTCCGCCTATGCAATCGAGGCGCTTCGCCGCTATGGCGCAGCCAAGGGCAGTTGGCTGGCGGTGCGCCGGATCGCGCGCTGTCATCCCTGGGGCGGGCACGGCCACGATCCGGTGCCATAAGGAAAAAGTGGGACGCTGGTGAAGGACGAGAGCAAGAACTTCGTGCTGTTCGCGGTGATCGCGGCGCTGATCCTGTTCGGATGGCCGCTGATCCAGAGCCGCGTCTTCCCGACCGCTAACCCGCCCGTGACCAAGATGGTCGACGGCAAGAACAAGCCGGTGGCCAATCCCGCCGCGGACCCGACGGCCGATTCGCCCGCCGCGATCCGCGACCGCAAGCTGGTGCTGGCCGAGTCTCCGCGCGTGCGCATCGAGACCCCGGCGCTGAAGGGATCGATCAACCTGAAGGGCGCGCGGATCGATGACCTCGTCCTCACCCGCTATAACGAAACTGTGGCGAAGGACTCGCCGCCGATCCGGCTGTTCTCGCCGGCCGGAACCCAGGACGCCTATTTCGCCGGTTTCGGCTGGCGGGCCGACGGCCTAACGCCGCCGGCGGCCGATGTTGTATGGAGCGCCTCGTCGCCCGTGCTCGCGCCCGGCAAGCCGGTCACGCTCACCGCCGCCAACGCCACCGGCCAGCGCTTCGCGATCGAGATCGCGGTCGACAACGATTATCTGTTCACCGTCAAGCAGACGGTCGCCAACGCCGGCACCACGGCGGTGCCGGTCGCCGCCTATGGGCTGGTGAACCGCGTCGGCGTGTCCAAGGATCCGGACAGCTGGACAATTCACACCGGACCGATGTCGGTCAACAACGGGGCGGCGCACTACAACCCGAACTTCAAGGACGTCGACAAGGAGCCCACGCGGTTCACCACCACGGGTGGCTGGCTGGGCTTCACCGACAAATACTGGCTCGCAGCGCTGGTCCCGGACCAGAGCCGCGCGTTCGACGGACAGTTCCGCGCGGGCGCCAACCAGGCGTATCAGGCCGACTTCACCACCGCCGCGCAGATGCTGCCGCCGGGCCGCCAGCTGACGCAGAACGCCAAGCTGTTCGCGGGCGCCAAGGAAGTGAAGCTGCTCGATCGCTACACCGACACCGGGCAGGTCGTGAAGCTCGACTATGCGATCGACTGGGGCTGGTTCCGGCTCGTCGAGAAGCCGATCTTCTATTATCTCGACTGGCTGTTCCGCCTGATCGGAAATTTCGGCGTCGCGATCATCATCCTGACGTTGACGATCCGCGCCTTGGTGTTTCCGATCGCACAGCGCCAGTTCGCCAGCATGGCCGCGATGCGCGCGTTGCAACCGAAGATGAAGGCGCTGCAGGAACGCTACAAGGACGACAAGCAGCGTCAGCAGCAGGAGATCATGGCGCTCTACAAGGCGGAGAAGGTCAACCCGCTCGCCGGATGCCTCCCCACGCTGATCCAGATCCCGATCTTCTATGCACTCTACAAGGCGCTGATGCTGACGATCGAAATGCGGCATCAGCCGTTCATCCTGTGGATCAAGGATCTGTCCGCCCCGGATCCCGCGACGATCCTGAACCTGTTCGGCTATATCCCGATCACGTTGCCGCACTTCCTCGCCATCGGCGTGGTCCCGGTCCTGTTGGGCATCTCGATGTTCTTCCAGTTCCGCCTGAACCCGACGCAGATGGACCCGGCGCAGCAGCAGGTGTTCGCGATCCTGCCGTGGGTGCTGATGTTCGTCATGGCGCCGTTCGCGGTCGGGCTCCAGATCTACTGGATCACCACCAACTGCATCTCGATCGCGCAGCAGAAGTGGCTCTACAGCCGCCACCCGCAACTCAAGAACGCGCCCGCCAAGTGAGCGAGGAGACCCCACCTCTTGGCCCCATCCCGACGTTCGACGCGGACGCGGTGGAGGCGGCGCGTAAATTGTTCGCGGGGCGGATCGATTTCCTGAAGTCCGCGCCGGCGTTGAACTTCCTGCCGGCACCGGACGTGCCGGAGGTCGCGTTTGCCGGCCGCTCGAACGTGGGCAAGTCGTCCCTGCTCAACGCCCTCACCGGGCGCAAGGCACTGGCGCGCACGTCGGTGACGCCGGGGCGAACGCAGGAGCTGAACTTCTTCGATGTGGGCGAGCCGCTCGCCTTCCGGCTGGTCGACATGCCTGGCTATGGCTTTGCCAAGGCGCCCAAGGACATCGTCAAGAAATGGCGTTTCCTGGTGAACGATTATCTGCGCGGACGCCAGGCGCTGAAGCGCGCGCTGGTGCTGATCGACAGCCGCCATGGAATCAAGGACGTCGATCGCGAGATCCTGGAGATGCTTGATCGCGCGGCGGTCAGCTATCGGCTGGTGATGACCAAGGCCGACAAGGTAAAGGCGACCGATCTGGCCGAGACCGTCGCGGCGACCGCGGCCGAGGCGCGCAAGCGCGCCGCGGCACACCCCGACATCATCGTCACCTCCAGCGAAGGCGGAATGGGGATCCCAGAGCTTCGCGCTGCGGTGATCGAGGCGATCGGCTAATCGTCGCCGATTACCAAGCGGAAGCGGACAGCGCAGCGCGCGCCGCCGCGATCTGCTGGCGAAGCAATTCCGAACGACTAGGCGCCGGCGCGCGCGGTGCGAAGACGAAAGTCGGCGTCTGGACGAACGCCGGCGTCGCGGAGCGCAGCGCGGCGTCGTTGAGGGGAAGCTGGGCCATGGCGATGCTCCTTTGGTGACGAACCTTCCGAATGTTGTGAGCGTAGGCCCTCGGGCTTGCCGTCCGATGTACGCGCCCGGTTAACGGGCCGGTCGCGATGTTGCCCTGAAGCGCTTTGGACCCTAGTCCGGTGGCATGAAGCTCATCATCGGCAACAAGGCCTATTCCTCCTGGTCGCTGCGCGGCTGGCTTGCGTGCAAGCAATCCGGCCTGCCCTTCGAGGAGATGGTCGTACCGCTCTACGACCAGGAATGGGATCGTCGCCGCGAGGGCGACGAGTTCGCACCGTCATCCGGCAAGGTGCCGATCCTTTGGGACGGTGAGGCGGTGGTGTGGGATAGTCTGGCGATCGTCGACTATCTCGCCGACAAGGTCGGTCGCGATCTGTTTTGGCCGGCCAACGATGCCGCACGTGCGATGGCGCGGTCGATGGCGGCGGAAATGCACTCCAGCTTCGCTGCGCTGCGCCGGAAGCACACGATGAACATCCGGCAGGTATATCCGCCGGCGACCCCGGATGCCGACGTACAGGTCGAGCTGGCGCGGATCTTCGAATTGTGGGCGCAGGCCCGCGCGCGGTTCGGGGGCGACGGCGACTTTCTGTTCGGAGCGTTCGGCGCGGTCGACATGATGTTCGCGCCGGTCTGCACGCGGATCGTAACCTACTCCCTTCCCACTCCGCGCTTCGCCGCCGCCTATGTGCTGGCGGTGCTGCATCACCCCTTCATGCAGGACTGGATTGCCGGCGCGCAGGAAGAAGAGTGGATTATCGAGAAGTTCGAACAGCCCGTCGCCTGATGTCAGTCGTGCTCGTAGCCGCCGTCCGGCGACCATCGCATCGCGATGTCGGGATAATGAACCATCGATCGTTCGGGCAGGCTGACCGCGAACAACACGCACGGCACCGTTCCCGAATTTCGCAGATGGTGCGCGTTTCCATCACCCTTGCAAAACACCGCGATCTCCCCGGCGCGCATTGGATGATGCCCCGTATCGTCGACAAGCGTTGCCTCGCCGGCCAGTACGACGACGATCTCGTCCTCGCCTTCGTGCCAATGGCGCTGCGAGGACCAGCCGCCCGGCGGCACCACGACATGAGTCGCCACGAAGTCTCCCAGCCCCGCCGCCGTCGACAGATCGCGCACCAGCCGGTTGGAGGCCGCCGCTGCAAAGGCCGGCGGATAGTCGCTGCCATGCGCGGCGGAAATGCGATCCAGATCGAGCTTGGGCATAGGGGTTTCCTGTCGTGATCGACGTCGTTCAACTCGCCAGCGACCTGCTCGGTGCCGAAAGCGTCACACCGGCGCGCGGGCGGGTGTTCGACGTGCTGGAGGACGCGCTACGCCCCCTTGGCTTCGCGGTCGAACGCCTGATCAGCGGTGAGGCGCCCGATGGCCCGGTCGAGAATCTGCTGGCGACTCGCGGCACGACGGGGCCGCATCTTGCGTTCGCCGGGCACGTCGATGTCGTTCCCGCGGGTGATGGATGGAGTGCCGATCCTTTTGCGCCGCACCGCCGCGACGGGCTGCTGATCGGGCGCGGCGCGGTCGATATGAAGGGCGCGGTGGCCGCATTCGTTGCCGCGTCTGCGCACGTGCCGACCGATGCGGGACGTCTGACGCTGGTGATCACCGGCGATGAGGAAGGGCCGGCGACCTTCGGCACGGTCTCGCTGATCGAGCAGATGCGCGAGCGCGCGCTGATCCCCGACCTTTGCCTCGTTGGCGAGCCGACCTCGGTGGCGGCGCTGGGCGACATGGTGAAGATCGGACGGCGTGGGTCGGTGAACATCTGGATCGAGGTGCCCGGGCGATCCGGACATGTCGCTTATCCACACCTGGCCGACAATCCCATCCCGCGCCTGATCGCGATCCTCACCGAATTGGACGCACTGGTGCTCGATCAGGGCAGTGACTGGTTCCAGCCGTCGAACCTGGAGATCACCGACGTGATGGTTGGAAACCCGGCCACCAACGTCATCCCATCGCGCGCTACCGCACGGATCAGCATTCGCTTCAACGACCTGCAGCGGGGCGACGCACTGGCGGCACGGGTCGCCGCGATCGTCCACGCGCACGCACCGGACGCGATCGTCAGCCCCCGCGTGTCCGGCGAGGCGTTCCTGACCGAGCCCGGCGCGCTATCGGCCATGGTGTCCGCAGCGGTGCTGGAGGTGACGGGACGGACGCCGGAACTGTCGACGACAGGGGGAACGTCGGACGCACGTTTCCTGCGCGCGCTCTGCCCGGTGGTAGAATTCGGACTGCTCAACGCCACGATGCACAAGGCCGACGAAGCCGTGGCGATCGCCGACCTAGAACAATTGACCGAGATTTACGCGCGGGTGATCCGACGCGCGTTCTCAGCGGCGTCGGCGTAACACGATGTACAACGCACCGGCGCCGCCATGGCGCGGGTGTGCGTTACGGACCGCGGCGATCGCGCCGGCATGGATCGACAGGCGCAGCCAGTCTGCGATCGAGGCGCGGATCGCTCCTCGTCCGTGCGGTCGCTGGCTTTCGGGGCGCGGCGGTTTTCCCGTGACGAGCAGGATGACACGATCTTGTCGCGCCACCGCTTGCGCCAGTCCCATTTCCAGCGCGGCATGGGCACTAGCCAATGTGTGGCCATGAAGGTCGATCATCCGGTCGGGCGCGACCACGCCACCGGCGAGGCGCCGATCCCAACCCCCATCAAGCGTTTCGCCCGGTTCGCGACGCGCGTGGGAGGGCGGCGGCGTGGGCGTGAAGGGCATGGGCGCCGCGCTCACCGGTGCAGGCAGCGGCAGGCGTTCCGGTGCGGGCGCCGCCAACTTGCGCCCCGGCATCGGGCGCACCGTGGCCCGGACGCGCGCCCACAGCGCCTCCTCGTCAGGGCCGAGGCGTCGCGCCGCCACTCGCCTGCCCCGTCGCGCCCTGTGCCGCACGCCATCGTGCGTAGCTGCCGCGCGGCAACAACACAAAGGCGGTGCCCCGCGCGCTCATGCCGCCCGCGATCGCCCGCGCTTCCTCGCCCGAACCCCAGAAGGTGTCGAAACGATTGCTCCCCTTGATCGCGCCGCCGGTATCCTGTGCGATCCAGATACCGTTGGCGTCGGTGCGATCCATCGACAGGAAGACCGGCGCGCCCAATGGCACGAAGTTGGGATCGGCCGCGACGGTGGCCCCGCCGCTCACCGGCAAGCCCAGCGCGCCTTGCGGCGCACCGGTCAACTCGCGGAAGAAGACGTAGCTCTTGTTCTCGCGCATGATGGCGCGCCCCTCCTCGGGATGCGCGTGCAGGTACGCGACGATGCCCTGCATCGACGACTGGCCCGGCCCAAGCAGTCCCCGGCTCTTCATCAGCGCACCGATGCCGGTATAATCGCGCCCGTTCTGCGCATCGTAGCCGATCCGCAGCACCCCGCCCTCATCCAGTCGGATAAAGCCCGATCCCTGTACCTGCAGGAAGAACAGCTCGACCGGATCGGCGGCATATCCAAGGATCGGCGCGCGCCCTTCCAGCGCGCCCTCTTCGATCGCAGTGCGATCGAAGTAAGGCACCAGCGCCATACCCTGCACCCGCCCGCGAATCTTCTTGCCCGCCCATGTCGGCGAGAAGGCGCCGAGATCGACCTCAATCAAGTCACGCGGACGACCGTAGATGGGGACATAGCCGGTGCGCGGACTTCGCGATCCCGCGATCTCGGGAATGTAATAGCCGGTGGCGAACGACCGCCCATCGCCGACCTGCACCGCCTCGAACCATCGGCGGAAGAACGTCGCGGCATCGCGCCGATCGATGCGCGCCGCCTCCGCACAGGCGGGCTGCCAGTCGCTGGCGATCGTGAGGCCGGACGTGTCGACGCGTCGGACCAGGCTGGGACAGGAGATTCGAAAGGCGTCCAGCGCGCCTTGCGCCTGTTGCTCATCGATCGGCAGGGGGGTCAGGTCAGCGGCCGGCAGCAATCCCGCCATCGTCGCGGAGTTCGCACCTGGGACACCAACCGCCGGCAGCGCGGCGAGCGGCACCGAGGCGACCGGCTGGCGCACCGGTCGTGGGCGTAAGGGGACGGTGGACGGTTTCGGTGTCGAGGGGACGGGTGGACGCGAGGTCGCGGGGGGAGCCGGCCGCTCGCCTGGTCCGACGCAGCCCGCCATCAACAAGGCGCCCGCAATCGCGAGCGTCGCTTTCGTCCGCATTCGGTCCCCTTTTTAATCGTATCGGCGCGTCAGGCTTCGTCGGTGTCGGCCAGGATCCAGTTCGGATCCGCCGCACGCACCGTGCGCACGAACGTCCACACATCATGCGTCTGCACCGCGTCGCTGGTCGATCCGGCAACGACATGTCCCTCGGCATCGCGGGTCACCGCGGCGATATCGGCATCGAAGCGCACCGCCACGCGTGCCTCGCCATTCGCCACCGCCGCCGACACGATCGTCGCGCGTTCGACGGTGATCAGGCGATTGTCGAGCACCTGCCCCTGCTGCCGACGGGTCTCGATCGCCTCCGCGAAGGCGGCGTGAACGTCATCGCTCACCAGATCGCGCAACGCCGCCTCGTCACCGCGCCAGAACGCCTCGAGGATCATGCGATAGGCGGACTTCGCACCATCCAGAAAGCGGTTCACGTCGAATTGCGGCTCTGCGGCCACGATCGCGCGCAGTCCCGGCTCGGTGGCCGCGTCGAACGGGCGTGCCGTCATCTCGCGCGTCTCGGCCACCGCCTCGATCGTGCGCGGCACGGCGACCGACGTCACCCGATCCTCCGCCGCCTTCGGCAGCGGCTGTTCATGGCCGGAGCGTTTGCCCAGAACCGAATAAAGCCGCAGGGCCAGAAAGCCGGCGACCATGGCGAGCAGGACAACGTAGAACACGGCAACTCCAGTAGGCTGGTGTGCGTACATAGGCGCGTGGGCACCGAACATCAAATCGCCCCAGCAGCGCATTGTATCCCGGGCCCGATCGTCATCACGCGCCCATGCCCGCGTGACGCATTGTCACGATGCCGAGGCGCTGCTAACCGCCCGTCATTTCCCGCAGCGGCGCCCGTCGGCGCCCGGCTGACCTGACGATAGGGGTAGGATGATGGACGAATTTGCCAATGCAGGCGGCGAACCGCTGGCCAACGGCGCCGATACGGCGCCTGCCGCGGGGCTGATCTCGCAGTATGTGAAGGATCTGTCGTTCGAAAACCCGAACGCTCCGGCGATCTATCAGGAGCCGCAGGCGCCCGAGATCAACGTGCAGTTCGACATCGGCGCCGCGCAAGTGGCCGACGAGGTGCACGAGGTCACGCTGAAGATCGAAGTGCGCGCCACCACCGGCGGCAAGACCGCGTTCATCGCCGAGCTGGCCTATGCCGGTCTGTTCGGGCTGCGCAACGTCCCCGCCGAACACGTTCAGCCATTCCTGCTGGGCGAAGGGCCGCGCCTGCTGTTCCCGTTCGCGCGCCGGGTGGTGGCGGATGCGATCCGCGATGGCGGCTTTCCGCCGCTGCTGCTGGAGCCGATCGATTTTAACGCGCTGTTCCTGCAGCAGGCACAGGCGCAGGGCGTGCAGTTCGGCGCGGACGACGCGGGCCACGCCTAAACACATGGCGCGGGTGAGGATCGGAGGATGAACCTCGCCCGTGCCTTGGGCTCGATCGGCGGGCTCACCCTCGTCAGCCGCGTGCTCGCGCTAGTGCGCGACACCTTGCAGGCGAGCTATGTCGGCGCGAGCTTCGCATCGGACGCGTTCTTTGTCGCCTTTCGGCTGCCCAACATGTTCCGCGCATTGTTCGCGGAAGGCGCCTTCTCCGCCGCCTTCATTCCCCTGTTCAACCGCAAGGTCGCCGAGGGTGGCGGGACGGCGGCAGGCGTCGACTTCGCCGAGCGCGCGCTGGCGCTGCTGTTTCCGGTTCTGCTGGTCATGACCGCGCTCATGCTGACGGCGGCGTGGCCGCTCACCTGGGCGCTTTCGGGCGGGTTCGAGCGGCAGCATCCCAGCGCGGAGCAATTCGCGTTCGCGGTGATGCTGTCGCGCTTCACCATTCCGTATCTGCTGCTGATCTCCTTGGTGTCGCTGCTCGGCGGCATCCTCAATTCGCTGCATCGCTTCTGGGTGAACGCGGCCGCGCCGATCCTGCTCAACATCGCGATGGTCGGCGCGCTGATCTTCTTCCACGGCGGTGATCCCTATGCGACGGCACGGGCACAGGCGATCTCGGTCACGGTGGGTGGGGCGCTCCAGCTGGCGTGGCTATGGTGGGCCTGTCGACGCGCAGGCGTGAGCCTGAAGCTTCGCCGCCCGCGCATCGATGACGACGTCAAGCAGATGCTGAAGCTGATCGTCCCCGCTGCGACCGGCGCAGGCGCGGCGCAGATCAACCTGGCCATCTCCACCGCGCTGGCGGGCGGATTGTTGTCAGCGGGCTCGATCTCGGCGATCTATTATGCCGATCGCCTGAACCAGCTCCCGCTTGGGCTGATCGGAATCGGCCTGGGCACGATCCTGCTCCCCGTCGTCTCGCGCCTTCTCTCACAGGGCCGCGAGGAGGAGGCGATGGAGACGCAGAACCGTGGGCTTGAGCTGGCGCTGTTCCTCACCCTCCCGGCGACCGCCGCCTTCGTCTTCGCCGCCGAACCGATCGTGCGCGGGCTGTTTCAGCACGGCGCATTCGATGGTGGCGATACGATACGCGCCGCGCAGGCGCTGGCCGCCTTCTCTCTGGGTCTTCCCAGCTACGTGCTGGTCAAGGTGCTGACGCCAGGCTTCTACGCCCGCGCCGACACGAAGACCCCGGTTCGGCTCGCGCTGTATTCGGTCGCCATCAATCTGGTCGGCAATCTGATCCTGATCCCCACGCTGGCGCATTGGAATATCGGCCAGATCGGGCCGCCGCTCGCCACCGCGCTCGCTTCGACCGTGAACGTCATCTCGCTATACGTCGTCCTGGCGCGGCGCGGACATTTCGCGCTCGACCCGCAGGTGAAGCGCAAGGTGCCACGCCTCGCGCTGGCCGCGTTGCTGATGGGCGCCGCGCTCCTGCTGGTCTCACCATATGTCGACCCGTATCTGACCGGCGCGATGATCGGTCGTGCTCTCGGTCTGACCGTGCTGGTTGGCGCCGGCGTCGCGATCTATGCGCTGGCGTGCGTCGTGACCGGCGCGTATCGCATCGCCGATCTGAAATCCCTCCTGCGTCGTAGAGCCTCCACCCGATGACCAATATGCGCGTCCTTTCCGGGATCAAGCCGACCGGCGATCTCCACCTCGGCAATTATCTGGGCGCGGTGAAGCAGTGGGTGGCGATGCAGAACGAGATTCAGGCATCCGGCGGGGAGACGATGTATTTCATCGCCGACCTTCACGGGCTGACCGAATTCATCGCGCCCGCGCAGATGACCGCGAACACGATCGAGATGACCGCCACGCTGATCGCCTCCGGCATCGATCCGGCACGCTCGATCGTGTTCAATCAGGCGCGCGTGGCAGCGCACTCCGAGCTGGCGTGGCTGCTGAACAACGTCGCGCGGGTCGGCTGGCTGAATCGCATGACGCAGTTCAAGGACAAGGCCGGCAAGAACCGCGAGGGCGCGTCCGTCGGGTTATATGATTATCCCGTCCTGATGGCCGCCGACGTCCTGCTCTATAACGCCACGCACGTCCCGGTGGGCGAGGATCAGAAGCAGCATCTTGAGCTGACGCGCGACATCGCAACCAAATTCAACACCGATTTCGACGTTGAGCTGTTTACCTTGCCCGAGCCGCTGGTCAGCAAGGCCGCGCCGCGCATCATGTCGCTGCGCGACCCGAATGCGAAGATGTCGAAATCGAACCCGTCCGAGCAATCGCTGGTCAAGCTGATCGACAGCGATGAAGCCATCGCCGACAAGTTCCGCAAGGCCAAGACGGATCCCGATTTGCTGCCCGCGACGCTGGACGAGTTGGAAGGACGGCCAGAGGCCCGAAACCTGCTGACCATCTTCGCCGCTCTTGCGGATCGCACCGCGCAGGACGTGCTGACCGATTACGCCGGCAAGGGCTTCGGCCAGTTCAAGCCCGCGCTCGCCGATCTGGCAGTGGCGAAGCTAGGACCCATTCGTGACGAGATGCTGCGCTTGCTGAACGACCGTGGCGCGATCGACTCTATCCTTCGCGATGGTGCAGAACGAGCCGCGACGCTGGCCGCCCCCACGCTGCGGCGCGCGCAGGAGGCAATGGGTCTATTGATGTAACGCGAGTGGCGCGCAGCACCATGCAGCGCGCCACTTCTCGGGACTTTACGCCATAAAGACAGGCGTGAAGGCGGAAGAACGGCGCTTTTCCGCGCTTGGCATTGGTCTTGCTTATCGTTCCGCAACTACGGAGCGAGACATGACCGACACCTTGCACACCACTGCCCCCGTCGCCCCGCGTGACAATCTCTTCGGCGTTTGCGCTGCGCTGGGCGAGGATTTCGGCTTCAACCCGATGTGGCTGCGGCTGGCCTTCGCGGTTGCGCTGCTGTTCTCGTTGGAGACGGTGCTGATGACCTATGCCGCACTCGGCGTGATCGTCCTCGTTAGCCGATTGCTGTTCCCCAATCGCAAGGCGGTGCCGGGCAGCGCACTCGCGATGGATGAGCCAACGATCGAAGAGGAATATCGAAAGGCGGCGTAAACTCGCCGCCCTGCCCCGCCCGGCGCGCTGCGGCGGCCTGGGTGGCGGCAGGCGGATCTTGGTCAGCCCTGCAACTGCCCCAACAGGATGTGCACCGCCTGATCGACCTCGCGGTCACTGTCGCGCAATTCCTCGATGCGCCGCACCGCGTGGATTACCGTCGAATGATCGCGCCCGCCGAACTTGCGACCGATCTCCGGAAGCGAGCGCGTCGTAAGCCGCTTGGACAGATACATCGCGATCTGGCGCGGACGTGCCACAGCGCGCGCGCGGCGCGCCGATACCAAATCGAGCGGCTTCAGCTCGAAGTGATCGCAGACCAGCTTCTGGATCTGGTCGATGGTCACGCGCCGCTGGTGCCCCCGCAACATGTCGCCCAGGGTCTGCGTGGCGAAGGCGAGGTCGATCGGCTGGTTGGTCAGCATCGCATAAGCGGTGACGCGCGTCAGCGCTCCCTCCAACTCGCGGATGCTCGACGTAATTCGCTCGGCAAGCAGGTCGAGTACGTCGGCGGGGACGCGCATGTCCGGCATTTCCGCAACGCGGCGCGCCAGCACCGCTCGGCGCAGTTCGGGCGAGGACGGCTTGATGTCGACGACCAATCCGGCCGCCAACCGCCCAAGGATGCGCGGCTCGACCCCGTCGAGCGCCTGTGGCGCGCGATCGGCCGCGATCACCAGCCGCTTGCCCGCGGCCATGATCTCGTTGACGGTGTGGAAGAACTCGTCCTGCGTCACATCCTTGCCGGCGATGAATTGCAGATCGTCGATCAGCAGCAGATCGCAGCCGCGCAGACGCGCCTTGAACGCGAACGTGTCACGCGCGCGCATCGCCGCCACGAACTCGAACATGAAGCGCTCGGCCGACATCAGCATCACGCGCGCGCCGGGACGGGCGGCGAGGAACTGATGCGCGATCGCGTTCATCAAATGGGTTTTGCCCTGGCCCGTGCCGCCGTGAAGAAACAGCGGGCTGAAACGCACCGGCCCTGGCGCGGCAAGCGCCTGTGCGGCGTTCAGCGCGACCATGTTCGACGCATCGACGACGAAGCGATCGAAGGTCAGCCGCTCGTCCAGCGCGGGGCGTTCCGCGCCTTCACCGGCAACCGCGGCCGGCGGCGCGACGGACGTGACCGTGGGTGCTGGGGCCGCAAGTACCACAGGCGCCACAACGGCACGCGGCGCGGTGTCGATCGCGACGCTGCGAACACCGGGCAGCACGGCGCGGAACTCATGAACCAGTCGGTCCGCATAATGGCTCTTGACCCAATTGGTCATGAACGCCGACGGCAACGTCAGGCGGACGTCGACACAATCGTCGCCATCCGCCAGCGCGATCGGCGCGAGCCAATGGTCGAACACTCGTGCGCCGGCGGAACGGCGCAGGTTGGCACGGACCCGGGCCCAGGCCCGTGCCAGTTCGCTCACCCCGTCGTCCTGTCCAACCGATTGCGTCACGCACGTGTCTCCCGTCCCGCGAACGCGCCGTCCGCGGGAGCCTCAAACCAAAAAGTCAAACGTCCCCCTGCTCGCGGCCCCTGGCGCGGCGGCATTCCGAACATTGTCCTTGTGCCACGCAGCACGAACGGCGGCGCGGTCCGACAGGATTAGGAACAGGCGGGTGAGTCGATCAACCCCGTCGAAGGGTACGATTCCGAAATAAAGCGGATTGACTCGCCATCAGCGGCACAAATGCGTCATATTTCTTCTAAGGCTTTGATTTCGCTGGGCTTTCCTAGGCCGACCATAAAGCCGACGAACGCGAATCGCGAGGTTTCCACGGCTTTTCGAAGGGTGCCTTTTTGTTCTCCGCAGCATGCCACGTGGACGCAAAAACGCCCGCCGGGATGGTCCCGACGGGCGTTCGAAAACGTGTCGTGATCGCGGCGACTTACGCCAGCGACGCGACCCGCTTGGTCAGGCGCGAGAACTTCCGCGAGGCGGTGTTGCGGTGAAGAACACCCTTGGCCACGCCGCGCTGCATCTCCGGCTGAGCAGCCGCGAGAGCGGTGGTCGCCGCAGCCTTGTCACCCGCCGCCAGCGCGGCCTCCACCTTCTTCACGAAGGTACGGATGCGGCCGACGCGGGCACCGTTGATTTCGGCCCGGCGCTGGTTGCGGCGGATGCGCTTCTTGGCTTGCGGCGTGTTCGCCATGAACGTCCTCTGATAAGTTTCGAATCGATGGAAAAAGGCGCTGGGGAAGCCCTGCACCCTCGTAAGGCGCGGCCCATAGCCCGGCTGTCCGTCAGCGTCAACTCCGCTGGCAGTGCGGACACCAGAAGGTCGATCGCCCGCCCTCGGCGTAACGCTCGACGAGACCGCCGCACGCGCATGGCTCGCCCACGCGACCGTAGACCGCGAACTGCTTGGAGAAGTATCCCAGCTCGCCGTCGGGTCGCGCATAGTCACGCAGGCTGGACCCGCCCGCCGAGATCGCCGCCTCCAGCACCAGCTTTACCGCTGGAACCAGCCGCTCGAGCGCCGGCAGCGCCAGCGTGCCGGCGGGGGTGCGGGGGTCGATCCGGGCGTCGTACAGCGCCTCGCAGACGTAGATGTTGCCCAGCCCGGCGACGATCCGCTGGTCGAGCAGCGCCAGCTTGATCGACAGCCGCCGTCCCGCCAGCACCTGCCGTAAATACTCGGCCGTGAACGCTGGGCCGAGCGGCTCCGGGCCGAGCAGCCGGAACGCAGCGAAGTCGCCGACGTCGTCGGTCGGCATGAGATCGACGGAGCCGAAGCGGCGCGGATCGTTGAGCGCCAGCAGACGTCCCGCCTGCGTTGCCAGCAGCAGGTGGTCGTGGGGCAGCAACTCGCTGGGGTCGACCCGCCACCGCCCCGACATGCCGAGGTGGAAGATCAGCGTATCGCCACGATCCGTATCGATAAGACCGTATTTGGCGCGTCGCCGCAGGTTGGTGACGCGCGCACCGGTCAGCCGCTGCCGAAGGTCCGCGGGAAAGGCGCGGCGCAGATCGTCCCGGCGCGGCTCGACCTGTGTCAGCACCTGCCCCTCCAGCACGGGGCGAAGCCCGCGCACGGTGGTCTCGACCTCTGGCAATTCCGGCATGTCTGCCCCCTAGCCGCTCGGGCGGCAGGCGGCTAGAGCGTCGCGAATGAGCGAAACCGTCTCCTTCGGCTACGAAAATGTCAGCCCCACCGAGAAGACTGCGCGGGTACGCGGCGTCTTCTCCAACGTCGCCAGCCGCTACGATCTGATGAACGATGCGATGTCCGGCGGCATGCACCGGCTGTGGAAGGATCGCTTCGTGCGTCGCGTCAAACCGCGCGCGGGCGAACAGATTCTCGACATGGCGGGCGGCACCGGCGACATCGCGTTCCGCCTTGCCGAAAGCGGCGCGTCGATCACGGTGGCGGACATCAATCCGGAAATGCTGGAGGTGGGGATCGGTCGCGCGCAGCAGCGCGGGATCGATGGATTGGTCTGGACCGAGGCCAATGCCGAGACCCTGACGTTCCCGGACCGCTTTTTCGATGCTTATACGATCGCTTTCGGGATACGGAACGTCACCGACATCCCCAAGGCGCTGCGGGAAGCGCACCGCGTGCTACGGCGTGGCGGGCGCTTCTTCTGCCTGGAATTCTCCACCAATACCTGGCCGGGTTTCTCGGATGTCTATGACGCCTATTCACATCGGCTGGTGCCGAAGCTTGGTCAACTCCTGGCAAATGATGCGGACAGCTACCGCTATCTGATTGAATCCATCCGTCGCTTCCCCGACATGCCGGCGTTCGAGCGGATGGTCGGAGAAGCCGGGTTCGTTCAGACGAAGGTCGAGCCGATCATGGGTGGGTTGGTCGCGATCCACAGCGGTTGGAAGATTTGACCTCCCCGATCGTCCACACCTGGCGCCTCCTGAAGTGGGGCCGCACGCTGGCGCGCCACGGCGCGCTGCGTGGGCTGGAGCGCGACCTGAACACGCCGCCCCGCCTGCGTCGCCTGCTGCGTGTGGCGCGGTTCGGCGCGCGGGTGCCGGATGTGCCGCGTTATGCCGACGCGTTTGAGGCGCTTGGTCCAGCGGCGATCAAGTTCGGCCAGACGCTCGCGACGCGCCCCGATCTGGTTGGTGACGCTGCCGCGGCGGATCTCCTGCGTTTGCAGGACGCGGTCCCGCCGGTGCCGTGGAGCATGATCGCGCAGACGATGCGCACCAGCTTCGGGCGCCCGCTGGAGACGCTGTTCACTGAGATCGAGGAGGAGCCGGTCGGCGCCGCGTCGATCGCCCAGGTCCACCGTGCCGTCACCATCGACGGACGGCGGGTGGCGGTGAAGGTGCTTCGGCCTGGCGTCGAGGACGACTTTGCGCGGGCGATCGAGACGTACGAGTGGGCAGCCGCGCAGATCGAACCGATGGGCGGCGAGATCGCCAGGCTCCAGCCGCGGCTCGTCATCGAGACGTTCAAGCGCTGGACCGCGCGCGAATTGAACTTCACGCGCGAGGCGGCGTCCGCGTCCGAGCTCGCCGAGACGATGACGTCGGAGCCGAACTTCTTCGTCCCCGCCGTCGACTGGGCACGTACGACCGGCAAGGTGCTGACGATCGAATGGATCGACGGCATCAAGCTGTCGAACCGCGCCGCCTTGATCGAGGCCGGTTACGATCTGCCCGAATTGGCGCGAACGCTGGTCCATGCTTTTTTGCGTCAGGCGATCGCCGACGGCTTCTTCCATGCCGACATGCATCAGGGCAATCTGTTCGCACTGCCGGGCAATTGCGTCGCGGCGATCGATTTCGGGATCATGGGCCGCATAGATCGGCGCGCGCGCGTCTGGCTCGCGGAGATCCTTTATGGCCTAATTACCGGCAACTACCGCCGCGTTGCTGAGATCCATTTCGAAGCGCAATATGTGCCCGCACACCACAGCGTCGAGGAGTTTGCGACCGCGTTGCGCGCGGTGGGCGAGCCGATGCGCGGCTTGCCGGTGAAGGACATGTCGATCGGCATGATGCTCGACGGCCTGTTCGGGATCACCCGCGACTTCGACATGGTGACCCAGCCGCACCTGCTGTTGCTCCAGAAAACGATGGTGATGGTGGAAGGCGTCGCGACCGCGCTGGATCCGGACATCAACCTATGGGTTACCGCCGCGCCATTGGTCGAGGACTGGATCCGCACCGAACTCGGACCAGAAGCGGCGATCGCCGATCGACTGGTGTCCGACGTAAGGACGCTCGCTCGCCTGCCAGAACTGGTCCGCCGGATCGAGGCGCGCTTCCCCGCGCCCGGTGGCGCCCCACCCCGACCGCCCCTGCGCGAGATCGAGCGGGTGCGGGTTGGCGGTGGATGGCGCTATGCGTTGGCGGGCGCGATCGGCGTGCTGGCGGGCGTTGCGGGCATGATGCTGGCAGGCGGATGGTAGCCGCGCGCGGGCGCTGGCTGACGCGCCCGTCGCGGCTGGCGGGGATCGGGAGGCGATCGGCGCGCTGGATCCTGGTCGCCTTGGCGACCGTGCTGCTCGTCGCGGCACTGGCCGCGCCCGAAGGCGCCACCCCACCGGAATTTCTCCACGACGCGATCGTTGCCACATTACGACATGGCGGCAATTTCTACGGTGCGGCGCTTGATCTGCTGCGTACCGAGCCGGACGCACATGCCGCGCGACTGCTCCCGGCGACGCTCGCCGTGGTCGAATCGGCGCTGCCAGGCTGGATTGTCACGGCACTGGTGGCTGCGGCGCTGACGCTGCTGCTCTGGAGCGGTGGCCTGCGGCTCGGTCCGTTAGTGTCTCGCACGGCGGGCGCAGTGATGGTCGTCGGGCTGCTTGGTGCCGGCGTGGTTGCGGTCGCATGGCTGTGGCTGAGCGCGCCGCATGCCGCCGTGGCGGCGTTGTTGATGGCGATCGCGATCGTGGCACGGCGGCCCGGTCAATCGCTGACCGCCGCCGCGACGGCCTGCGCCGCGGCGCTGATCGACCCCGCCGCATTGATCGGCATCGCGGCAATGGGCGCGATCGCGCTGCTCGAGGGTGACCGCCGCGAGCAGATGGCGTGGGCTTGCGCGCTCGCCGTTGCTGGCGTGGCAGCGGGGGTGCATGTGCATGCGGTTGACGGCGCGACATTTCCGTCTGCCGCCATCACCGTGGATGGCGCGGTCGGACGTTTGGTCGGCGCGGCTTTCCCCGATATACCGGCGGCCTTGGCCGCCCCGCTGCTCGTTCTATCGCTGCTAGGCTGGGGCACGATCGACGATTCGATTGGGCCGCGCATCGTGGCGGTGACGATCGCCGGCGTGGCATTCGACGGCTTCATGGGGATGCGGTCGGCGACGCTGGCGACGGCGTTGATCGCTCCCGGAGTGGCGCTGGCGCCCGGCGCGATCGCCGACGTCGTGCGCGCCGCGTCGGATCGACGACGGATCACGGTGACGAGAATGGCGCGCTGACGGAGAGTACGATGACGCGAATTTTGCTGATCGTCGGTGGTGGCATCGCGGCCTACAAGGCGTGCGAGTTGATCCGTGCATTGCGCGCTGCCGGGCATGAGGTTCGCTGCGTCCTGACCGAGGGCGGCGCGCATTTCGTCACCGCGATGACGCTGGCGGCGCTCAGCGAGAACAAGGTGCACACGACCCTGTGGGATCTGAAGGACGAGGCCGAGATGGGGCACATTCGCCTCAGCCGGGAGGCCGATCTGATCGTGGTCTGCCCTGGCACCGCAGACCTGATCGCGCGGATGGCGGCAGGGGTAGCCGACGATCTGGCGACGACATTGCTGCTCGCCACCGATACGCCGGTACTGGTCGCCCCCGCTATGAACGTGCGCATGTGGCTGCACCCTGCGACGCAACGCAACGTCGCCCGGCTGCGCAGTGATGGCGTGCGGGTGATGGACCCCGACGATGGCGCGATGGCATGCGGCGAATTCGGTCCGGGTCGCCTGCCGGAAGTGCCACGCATCCTCGCTGAGATTAATCGACTCAACGCAGCGGACCACTCGTCGCTTTCCGGGCGGCACATCATCGTCACCGCCGGCCCCACGCATGAGCCGATCGACCCGGTACGCTACATCGCCAACCGATCGTCGGGTAAACAGGGGTTTGCCATCGCTGCGGCCCTGGCATCGCGCGGGGCGCGCGTGTCGTTGATCGCAGGGCCGGTGGACCTCCCAACGCCTGCGAGGGTCACCCGCTATGATGTTGTCACCGCTCAGGATATGGCATTGGCCGTCGAGGTTGCGCTTCCGGCCGACGCAGCGGTGATGGTCGCGGCAGTTGCCGATTGGCGAGCCGCCGATGTGGCACCGCAAAAGCTAAAAAAGGGCGACGGTGCGCCTCCCCCGTTGCAGCTTGAGCGCAACGTCGACATACTTGCGACGATCGCGCATGACGCGCGACGACCGCGACTGCTGATCGGATTCGCGGCTGAGACCGAACAGGTGCTCGAACATGCGCAGGCCAAGCGGCGGCGCAAGGGCGCGGACTGGATCGTCGCGAACGATGTTTCCGGCGATGTGATGGGCGGCGACGCCAACACTGTCCATCTTGTGACCGCCGCCGGGGTCGAGAGCTGGGAGCACCTCCCGAAAACATTAGTCGCTGAACGACTTGCCGACAGGATTGCCGATGCGCTCTGAAGAAATCAGGATCGCGCTTTGCCGCTTGCCACATGGTGAGGGATTGCCGCTGCCCGCCTATGCGACTGCCGGCGCCGCCGGGATGGATGTCGTGGCCGCCGAAGACGTTACGCTCGCGCCGAATGCCCGTCATGCCGTCGCGACTGGCTTTGCGATCGCGATCCCTGAGGGTTACGAGGTACAGGTACGGCCACGCTCGGGATTGGCGCTGAAGCATGGTGTTACCTGCCTGAATACACCGGGCACGATCGACACGGATTATCGCGGGGAAATCAAGGTCATCCTTGCCAATCTTGGCAACGAACCTTTTGACGTTCGCCGTGGAGAACGCATCGCACAGCTCGTACCCGCCGCCGTGACGGCTGCGACCATGGTGGAAGTGCAGACGCTCAATCGCACCGATCGCGGCACTGGCGGATTTGGATCGACGGGCCGATGATCCTCGCTGCGTTCCTGTTGCTGGGGCAGGCGATTTCCTTGGCACCACCGCTCGATTGGACATTGCTCCCGCGCCTCTCGCTCGCGTCCGGATCGAGTATATCTGCACAGCTTACTGAATTCGCACAGAATGAGGTCCGCGATGGGCGCTGTAGTCTCGGCCAGCGGTCGACGCTCGACCTGGCTGTGCTCGTCGCCGAAAACGGGCGCGTCCGCCGGATTGTGCCCCGTGCGATCGACTGCCCATCGGTAGAGCAGTTCGCGGCTGGCGTCGTGCTGCGTGCCGCGCGTGATCGAATCCGTCCGCCGGCGACCGCCACCTGGTACGTCACGACCATCGCCCTTCTTCAGCCGTGACGCTGAGCGCGGAAGAGCTGGCGCGCTATGCGCGTCATATCGTGCTGCCGGAAATCGGCGGGCAGGGCCAGTTGCGGCTGGCGCGTGCGCATGTGCTCATCATCGGAGCTGGCGGGATCGGATCTCCGCTGATTCAGTACCTTGCCGGCGCGGGGGTTGGTCGACTGACGATCGTCGATGACGATCATAGCGATCTGAGCAACCTGCAACGGCAGACGCTTTTCTCCACCGAGAGCCTCGGGCGACCGAAGGCGATGCTGGCGGCGGCGGCGGTGGGGCGGCTCAACCCGCATGTCGCGGTGACTGCATTGGTGAAGCGGCTGGAGCAGCACAATGTCGATGCGATACTCGACGAAAAGCCGGACGTTATCGTCGATGGTTGCGACAATTTCGATACGCGGTTGCTGGTGGCGGATGCGGCACTGTCGCGTCGCATCCCGCTGGTGTCGGCAGCGGTCGGGCGTTTCGAAGGCCAGATCGGCGTGTACCGCGGTTGGGAGGCCGACAAGCCGTGCTACCGCTGTTTCGTGGGCGATGCGCCGGCGCGCGATGCCTTGACCTGCGCGGAGGAGGGAGTGCTCGGCCCCGTCACCGGGATCGTCGGCAGCATGGCGGCGCTGGAGGCGATCCGACAGCTCGTACCGTTTGGAGATGACAGTGCCGGGCGCCTGATGTTGCTCGACTTCCTCTCGCTGCGGTTCCGAACCCTGGTGCTGCCCCCCGATCCCGCGTGCCGCGCCTGTGGCGCAACACGCGGGTAGTGATCAACCGACGCGCTGCTCCGCAAAGGCGCGTACCGCCGGGCCGATATCGTCGCGCGCCAGCGCAAGCGCGAGGTTGGCCGAGACGAAACCGGTCTTGTCGCCGCAGTCGAACCGTTCGCCATCGAAGGTGAAGCCGTGGAAGGGCTGTTGCCCGATCAGCTTGGCCATCGCGTCGGTGAGCTGGATCTCGCCGCCCGCGCCCTTTTCCTTCGCGTCGAGGATCTTCATCACCTCCGGCTGGAGGATGTAGCGGCCTGGAATCATCAGGTTGGAAGGCGCGCTGCCCTTCGCGGGCTTCTCAACGAGGGCCGTCACCTCGGTCAGCGCACCGTCGCGGTTGCCCGGCGAGATGATGCCGTATTTGTCGGTTTCGTCGGGCGAAACCTCAAGCGCGCCAATGACATTGCCGCCGACCTTGTCATAGGCCTTCACCATCTGCGCCATGAAGTTCGGCGTGCCTACCATCAGCTCGTCGGGGAGCAGCACCGCGAACGGCTCGTCGCCGACGATCTCGCGCGCGCACCACACGGCATGGCCGAGCCCGAGCGGCTCCTGCTGGCGGACATAGACGGGCGAGCCCGGCTGCTGGCGGATATTCTCGATCAACGACAAGCTCTTACCGCGCGCGCGCATCGTCGTTTCGAGCTCGAACGAGATATCGAAATGATCCTCCAGCGCGCCCTTGCCGCGACCGGTGACGAAGATGATCTGCTCGATCCCCGCCTCCAGAGCCTCTTCGACAGCGTATTGAATCAACGGCTTGTCGACGACGGTCAGCATTTCCTTGGGCATCGCCTTGGTGGCGGGCAGGAAGCGCGTCCCCAGTCCCGCAACCGGGAAAATCGCCTTGCGTATCCGCTTGATGCTCATTCGATCCTCCTGTTGGCGCGCGCTCTCTACCGGGGGCCGGACGGGAGCGCAAATCGTTCGCGAAACGAAGTGTGCCGTCGCGCCGGGTGACCGCCGTGCTTGCTCCGGTGGCGCGACGCGCCTAAGAATAACCCTATCCCGACATCGTTGGTTACGCGTATTCCATGCTCAAGAAGCTTCTTCGTGCGTCCCGTCCCGCGCCCCTGCCCGCTTTCGCTCCCGCACCGAACACCCGCATCTATGCGATTGGCGACATCCACGGCTGCCGGGCCGAACTGGACCGGTTGCTGACGATGATCGACGCCGACGATGCCGCACGACCCGCGGCGGAGACGAATCTGATCTTCTTGGGCGACCTGGTGGATCGCGGCCCCGATTCGGCGGGCGTGGTCGAGCGACTGCGGCGCCTGGCGCAGGACCGCGAGCACGTGCGGTTCCTGAAGGGCAACCATGAGGAGCTGTTCCTGCACGCCCTGTCGGGCGCGAAGGACGCGCTGCGGATGTTCTGCCGCGTCGGCGGCAAGGAAACCGTGCTGAGCTACGGCGTGTCGCGCGAGGAATATGACTTGCTCGACTATCCCCAGCTCGCCGAGCGCATGGATGCGCTGGTGCCCGAGGCGCATCGCACGTTCCTGGCCGGGTTCGAGGACATGATCGTGTCGGGCGACTATGCGTTCGTCCACGCCGGGATCCGGCCCGACGTGCCGCTGGACGATCAGCGGGCCAGCGACCTGCGCTGGATTCGCGAGAGCTTCCTGGAGCATCGCGGCGCGCACCCCAAGATGATCGTCCACGGCCATACGATCACGTCCGACGTCGATCGGCGCGCGAACCGGATCGGAGTCGACACTGGTGCGTATGCGTCGGGCAAGCTGACCGCGTTGGGGATCGAAGGTGGTGAAACCTGGATCCTGAACACATGATGCATTGCGGCAATCCGTGCTTGCAATTTTGTCAAGCGCGGCTATCAGGTGACCTGCACGCAAAGGGAGTTCATCATGCGTATTGCGAAGTACATGCTCGCCGCTGCTGCCGCTACGATGGCGGTTGCTCCGGCGATGGCCGCCCCCGCCAACTCGGCGGCAAGCCTCTCGGTCGCCAAGTCGGTTCGCGCCTCGTCGGCCTCGTCGAAGAAGAACGAGCTGGCCGGTGGCGGCGTGATCGTCGCCATCCTGGCGGCGGCTGCGGTTGTCGCGGGCATCGTCGTCGTCGCTGACGAGAACGACAGCTCGGACAGCAACTAAGCTGTTACGTCTCCGCAAGGAGAAGAAATAGCGGCCTTCGGGCCGCTATTTTTTTGCCTGTCGTCGGTCGTGGTCAAACGGATTCAAGGCTTGCCTTGGTAGCGTCGACGCAGATGCTGCGACGACGGAAAGCGCAGCTTATCTCTCGCAAGGGAGGGTCGCAGCGGTGACGGGGGCGGTGCCTCGCGCATCCCACGGGCCACACTGGCTCACCCGCCTGACGCCGGATCACTGCGGACGATCCGACGCGTTTCTCGAGCGGACGCCGAGCGCCTGATCGCCGCGCGACCGCCGATGTGTTCCGTGCTGACGTTACCTCGACCCGTTATCGTCTTGGCGAGCGCAGCGACGCAATCAAGGGCATCGTGTGTGGCTCTGGATTGCTTCGCTGCGCTCGCAATGACGGGCTGGCAACGCCCCAGGTCATCAGATTCCGGATCGGCGAGCCTCGCGCGTCGGGGATCCGCGCGGCCCTGGGGAGGCACCGCAACATGCCCCGGGCATGACGTCGCCGGCAGCACTGGATCACTCGCCTGACGCTGAACCATCGCGCGCGATCCGACGCTTTTCTCGATCGGATGTCAATCGGCGTCCAAAAAGGACCCCCTATCGGCG
>CAJYSA010000089.1 GCA_913777325.1 uncultured Sphingomonas sp.
CGGCGAGATGGCGCGCGCGCTGGCGGCCGGGATGCCCGCCGACGGCATCGTCTTTTCGGGCGTCGGCAAGACCGAGGCGGAACTGGTGCGCGGGCTGGAGGCCGGGATCGGCCAGTTCAACCTGGAGCTGGAGGAGGAGGGCGTCGTCCTCGCCCGGCTGGCCGCCGAACGCGGGCTGACCGCGACCGCGGTGCTGCGCGTCAACCCGGACGTCGACGCGGGCACCCACGCGAAGATCTCGACCGGGCGGAAGGAGAACAAGTTCGGGGTGCCGATCGATCAGGCGCCGGCCATGTACGCGCGACTCGCCGCCTTGCCCGGCCTGTCGATGCAGGGCGTCGCGATCCATATCGGCAGCCAGTTGTTCGATCTCGCGCCGCTGGAGGCCGCCTATGTCCGCGTGAAGGCGCTGGTCGACGAACTGCGCGCCGCCGGGCACGCCATCGCGCGGGTCGATCTCGGCGGCGGGCTGGGCGTCCGCTACAAGGCCGGTGACGATCCGCGCACCCCGGCGGAATATGGCGCAATGGTCGAACGCGTGACGAAGGGCTGGGACGTCCAGTTGATGTTCGAGCCGGGCCGCGTGATCTCGGGCAACGCCGGCGTGCTGCTGACCCGCGTGATCTGGGTGAAGCCGGGCGTCGTCCACCCGTATGTGATCGTCGATGCGGCGATGAACGATCTGGCGCGTCCGGCGCTGTACGACGCATGGCACGATGTCGACGCGGTGATCCCGACCGGCGCGCGGATGACGGCGAACGTCGCCGGGCCGGTGTGCGAGACCGGCGACACCTTCGCGATGGCGCGCGAGATGGATGCGGTGCAGGGCGGCGACCTCGCGGTCCTGCGCACCGCCGGCGCGTATGGCGCGACGATGGCCTCGACCTACAACAGCCGCGCGCTGGTGCCCGAGGTGCTGGTCGACGGCGATCGCTACGCGGTGGTCGCCGACCGGATCGCGGCGGAGACCATCCTGGCCGCGGAACGCGTGCCGGAGTGGTTGTGACGGCGGCGCGCTTCCCTGCGTCCGGGGCTGAGAGGGGTGGAGGCCACTTTCCTCGTCATTGCGAGCGCAGCGAAGCAATCCAGAGCGTCCCGCGCTTGGCGCTGGATTGCTCCGCTCCGCTCGCAATGACGGCGGGGGGATGCACGCCCTGACCCTCCACAGCCTGCCACTGTTCGTCCGGCTGCACGGTCGCCCGGTGATCCTCGTCGGCGACGACGAGGCGACCGCGCCCAAACGCCGCCTGCTCGAACGCGCCGGCGCGGTGGTCGTCGGCGAGAACGACCCGCTTGCCCGGCTCGCGATCGTCGCCGACGACGATGCGGCGGTCGCGCGATTGAAGGCGCGCGGCGTGCTGGTCAACGCGGTCGACCGCCCCGAATTGTGCGACTTCACGCTCCCCGCGATCGTCGACCGCGCGCCGGTGTTGATCGCGATCGGCACCGGCGGTGTCTCGGCGGGGCTGGCGGCGGCGGTGCGGCAACGGCTGGAGGCGGTCCTGCCCGCCTCGCTCGGGCGGCTCGCGGCGGCGCTGCAGGGCGCGCGGGCGGCGTTGCGCGCGGCCTTGCCCGATGGCGCCGCGCGACGCCGCGCGATCGGCGCGGCGCTGGCGCCTGGCGCCGCCCTCGATCCGCTTGCCGATTACGACGGGCGCGATGCCGCCGATGCGGTGCTGGCGGCGGGCGCGGCGACCGGCGTCGTGCGGCTGGAGCTGGCGTCGGACGATCCCGACGACCTGACCCTGCGGCAGGCGCGGTGGCTTGCCGCCGCCGATTGCGTGACGCACCGTCGCGACGTGCCCCCCGCGATCCTCGATCGCGCGCGCGCCGATGCGGTGCGGCAGGCGTGCGACGCCCCGCCGACGGCGGCGACGGGGCTGACGGTGGACATCGGGATGCGGCGATGAGCGGCTTTGCATGGATCGTCGCGGCGGACGGCACCGCGCGCCGCGTCGATCTGCACGCCGGATTGACGCAGGACGCCGCGTTCCTCTGGGTACATCTGGCGAGCAACACGCAGGAAGCGCAGGCGTGGCTGCGCGACGAGGCGCGGCTCGACACCTTCACGATTGATGCGCTCACCGCCGCCGAGACGCGCCCGCGCGCCGAAAAGATCGGCCACGGCGCCTTCGTCAACCTGCGCGGGCGCAGCGACGAGCCGCTGGAATCGTCGGACGTGCTGGCATCGATCCGGATCTGGGCGACGAAGGGGCGCGTCGTGACGGTGTCGCGCAAGCGCCTGGTGGTGCTGGCGCAGGTCGAGGAACAGATGGCATCGGGCGCGCTGCGCGATCCGGGCGACCTGATCGCGGCAATCGCGACCGCGATCACCGAGGATCTCGATCCGGTCGTTGCCGATCTCGGCGACGGGCTGGACGATTGCGAACAGCGATTGAGCGCGCACCGCGTGTTTGAACTGCGTCGCTCGGTCACGCGGATGCGGTCGGAGGCGATCAACTATCGTCGGTTCCTCAGCCCGCAGCGCGCGGCGCTCGAACGGCTGGCGACGTTGCCGGGCGACTGGCTGGCCGAGGACGACCGCGCGCATCTGTCCTCCGCCGCCGACCGCGCGGCGCGCATGGCCGAGGAAGTGGAGGCGATCCGCGAGCGTGCCGCGCTGATGCACGAGGCGCTGACCGACCTGCGCGCCGAACAGCTCGATCAGCGCAGCCTGGTGATCGCGATGGTCGCGATGATCTTCCTGCCGCTCACCTTCCTCACCGGGCTGTACGGGATGAACGTCAAGGGGCTTCCCTATGCCGAGGAGCCATGGGCGTTCGACGCGATCGCGGGCGCCTGCGCGGTGATCGCGGCGGGGATCGTCGTCTGGTTCGTCCAGCGGCACTGGTTCCGGGGATAGGCGAGCAATTCGTCATTGCGAGCGCAGCGAAGCAATCCAGAGCGTCCTGATCCGGCCCTGGATTGCTTCGCTGCGCTCGCAATGACGGGCCACCCGAACCAGCGCCGCACTCACTCGCCACTGGATCGACCGCCTCGCGGCGGGCGGCTTCTGGCGCCATGCGATGTCGCCGCTTCGGTCACGATGCAAAAGCATCGCTCCCTCCGTGTTCCTGGCCCGATGCCGAAAAGACCCTACGCCGCGCGCGCCTGCCGCCAGGCGCCAGCGATCTCCTCCAGCTCGGCGGCCACCGCGCGGAACGGCGCCCCGTCGGTGCCGACACTGGCTTCGATCACCTGCCGCCGGCACCCGCCGTAGAAGCGCGCCAGCACCCGCGAGACATCGCCACCCTTCTCGAAATCGAGATTCGCCTCCAGCGCGAACAGGATCGCGGTGGCGCGCGTCACGCGTTCGCTGCGCGTCGCGAACTGCTTGTGGTCGGCGGCCCAGGCGGCGACGCGCAGCGCCTGCGTCAGCTCCTCGTAGAGGAGCTGGACCAGCGCCGGGCCGTCGGCGGCGGCGGTGCGGCCCGCCAGGTCGATCTCGCGATAGGTGCGCGCCGGGTCGCGAAGCAGGGAGGAGGCATAGGCCATGATGTGTCGTCTTCCCCGTTCAGTTCGACTTGTACCAGCCGTCGATCTGCTGCTTCATGAACGATTGCGTCGACTTATAGGCCGATACGCGGGAGTTCATGCTGGCATATTGCTGCGTCAGCCGTGCCGAGAACTTGTTGGCCTGCTCGTCGATCTTCGCGCTCTGCTTGGTCAGGTCGTCCTGCGCCTTGCGCAGCTTCAGGTCGGTGGCGCCAAGTCCGTACAGCGTGCTGCCCGACGACAGCTTCAGCGATTGCATCGCGGCGTTGATGCCGGTCGCGCCGAAGCTGTTGGGGTTGAACATCGCCTGGATCGCGTCGGGCGTGTCCTTCATCGCCTTGGCGAGCGCGGTATCGTCGATCTCCATCGACCCGTCGGTCTTGTTGGTGCGGATGCCGATCCCCGCCAGCGACGACGGCGTCCCGGGCTTCGCATTGGGAAGCAGCGTCTTGCTGGCGAAACCCTGCAGGTTGCGCAGCAACTGCTTGGCGGCGGGATCGGCGCGCAGGTCGCCCGTGGCCGGGTCGGTCTGCTTCTTCACCTCGGTCAGCAACTGGTTGAACGTTTCGACGAAATCCTTGACCGCGTTGTTCAGCGCGGTGTCGGGACGCGTGCCGGTCAGCGTCATCGTGCCGGTGCCGGTCAGCGACAGCTTCACGCCGGGCACCAGATCGCTGATCTCGTTGCTGGAGCGCTCGACCGCGACCCCGTCGACCGACAGCTTCGCATTGCCCGATTGGCCGACGACCGACATCTTCGACGAGGCGGTCGCGTCCTTGCCGACGCTCAGCGTGTCGAGCGAGCCGCCGCTGCCGGTCAGCGAGAAAGCCTGCGCGGTGCCGTTCTTGCCCTTCAGCGCCAGGAACGCCCCGCCATCGGCGTCGGTGACGACCGAGGCGGTGACGCCGGTGTTCTTCGCGTTGATCGCCGCGGCGATCCCGGCGGGCGTGTCGTTGGGCGGTGCGATCGCGATATCGAACGACAGCGCGGTGCCGTCATCGGCCTTGCCCACCGCCAGATCGGTCATCTTCCCGCCGCTGTCGTAGGTGGCGGTGCCGATCTTCAGCGTCAGCGTGCCGGTGCCGAGCTGCGCGGTCTGGCTCAGCTTCGTGCTGGTCACGGTCTGCACGGTGGCCAGCTTGTCGACCTTCACCGTCGCGGAGGCGCTGGCCGACATCGACGCGCCGGAGATCGCCGTCGCACCGGCGACCTGCGCATTGCTGACGTTCGGCTGCGTCGCCAGCGTCCCGCCGGTGACCAATGTGTTGACGGCCTTGGCGAAGTCGCTGACGAAATTCTTCAGCGTCGCGGCGTCGGAGATCTGGGCGGTCAGCTTGTCGGTCTTCGCCGCGATCTGCGCGCGCTTGGCGGCGAATTGCGCGTCGACCAGCTTGCCGACCAGCGTGTCGGTATCGACCCCCGATCCCGATCCCAGCGACGTCAGGATGTCGTTGGCGGTCGACTTGTTGACCGACGACGCGGTCGCCGGCTTCGCCGTGGAGGTCGACGTGGTGGTCGCCATCGTCGCGCTGCTCGCGCTCATGCTGCTGATCGTCGCCATGATGCTCTCCTAAACGGCCGGACGCGGCGATCCTTTACTGCTGGCGGACACCATTTTCGTCGAAGCGCGCGGTGTCGGGCACGTCGACCGGCGGCTGCGTGCCGCCGGCGGCCGCGTTGAGGCCGAAGACGAAGGCGAGCACGGTGGCGATGGCCAGATACAGGTCGTCGCGCACCTCCTGCCCCTCGCGGCTGGTGTAATAGACCGCACGGGCCAGCGCGGGATATTCCAGCACCGGCAGCGCGCGGTCCTTCGCCGCCTGCCGGATCGCGAGCGCCAGCGCGCCACGCCCCTTGGCGACCACCACCGGCACCTCGTCGCGCCCGCGATCGTAGCGCAGCGCGACCGCGAAGTGCGTCGGGTTGGTCAGCACGACGTGCGCCTGGTCCAGCGCCTTGCCGATGCCGCCCTGCAGCATCTCGCGCTGTTTCATGCGCATGTGCCCCTTCATCTCGGGGTTGCCCTCGCTCTCCTTGTGCTCGTCCTTCACTTCCTGCTTGGTCATGCGCAGCTTCTTGAGCAGTTGCATGATCTGCGTCGGCACGTCGATCATGCCGATCGCGACCAGCCCCATCGCCATGACGAGCAACACGTGGGTCAGCGTCGCGCCCAGCCCGGCGAGCGCGACCGGCAGGTTCGATGCCGCCAATCCGAAGCTGAAATGCGCGGTCTGCCAAAGCATCCACGCCCCGATCGAGCCGAGCAGCGTCACCTTCAGCAGCGACTTGCCCAGCTCGATCCAGCCTTGCATCCCGATGATGCGCTTGATCCCCGAGCCGGGGTTGATCCGCGACGCCTTGGGCGCGAGCAGCCCGGCGTTGAAGCCGAGCGAGCCGAGCCCCGCCTGGCTGGCGATCGCGGCGGCGATCGTGATCGCGAACAAGGTGCCAAGCGGCGCGGCGAGCTTCCACCCGGCCTGCACCAGCGGGCGCCACGGCTGGAAATCCTCGACATCGGCGCGCCCGAAGCTGAAGCTGGCCGCCATCACCTCGCGGCACGCGGTAAGCAGCGCGGGGCCGAAGAACATCATCCACGCGATGCCGGCCAGCACGACCAATGCGGTCGCCAGGTCGCGGCTCTTGAGGACGTCACCCTTTTCCTTGGCGTCGTCGCGACGCTTCTGGGTCGGGGCTTCTGTCTTGTCGCCACCCTCCGACATCAGCCGAGCACCAGGCTTTGCGCGGCGGCGAGGCCTTCACGGACGATCACCTGCATGTAATCGCCCATCGCGGGCAGCGCGATCGCCAGGCTGACGACCCCGACCGCCAGGCTGGCGGGCAGCCCGATCGAGAACAGGTTGAGCGACGGGGCGGAACGCGAGACCATGCCCATCACGAGGTTGAGGCACAACAGCAGGAAGCCGACCGGAAGTGCCAGCAGCAACCCGGCCATGAACGCATAGCCGCCGAATAGCGCGATATCGCGCATCTGCCCCGCCGCCAGCCATGCCGCGCCGGGCGGCAGCGCGGTATAGCTCTTCACCACCATGTCGACGAGCACGAGGTGCCCGTCGAGCGACAGGAACAGCAGCGTCAGCAGGATCGACAGGAATTGCCCCACGGCGGGGCTGGAGCGCCCCGAATTGGGGTCGATCATGTTCGCGAAGCCGATTCCCATCGACCCGCCGATGATCTCGCCCGCGATCAGCGGCGCGGCGAACGCGATCTGGACGATGAAGCCGATCGCCAGCCCCACCAGCGCCTCGGCGGCGACCGCGACGAAGGTGGCGAGCGCGAAGATTGTCGGCGGCGTCTGGATCGTCGTCGAACCGAGCACCAGCACCCCGACCGCGCCCGACAGCGTGATCCGCACCGGCAGCGGCACCGAGACGTTGCCGAACACCGGCGCCGCGATGAACGCCGCCCCGACGCGGATCATTACGAAGATCAGCGCCCAGAGCTGCGGCTCGATGCTGAGGCCGAAACCTAGCACCGCGCTCGCTCCGAGCGCGCGCACACTGCGCGCCACAGGAGCAAGCGCGGCCGGCGAACGCCACGCGTCCGTCCGACGACGCGGCCTTGCCGCGGCGCTGCCGGCTTTCCCGTCACCCCGGCGCAGGCCGGGGTGACGGGGAGAGGCTGGCGCAAGATTAGTGAACCAGATCCGGGATGCGCGCGAAGATCTCGGTCGTGAAGTCGCTGAGCAGCCCTAGGATCATCGCGCCGAACACCATGATCGACACCGCGACCACGATCAGCTTCGGCACGAAGCTCAGCGTCTGTTCGTTGATCGAGGTGGCGGCCTGCACCATGCCCAGGATCAGCCCCGACAGCAGCGCCGGGATCAGGATCGGCGCGGCGGCCAGCGCCAGCACCCACATCGTCTGGTTGGCGACGGTCAGGAAGTAATCGGCATCGACGAGCGGTTGCATGGCTTAGTCTCTCGTATCGTCACCACGTCCGTCATTGCGAGCGCAGCGAAGCAATCCAGGGCGGCGCGCGAAACACTGGATTGCTTCGCTGCGCTCGCAATGACGGGCTAGGTCGCGAACGAATTGGCCAGACTGCCCATTGTCAGCGCCCAGCCGTCGACCAGCACGAACAGCAACAGCTTGAACGGCAGGGAGATGATCGTCGGGCTCAGCATCGCCATGCCCAGCGCCATCAGGACGGTGGCGACCACCAGATCGATGACGATGAACGGCAGGAACAGCAGGAAGCCGATCTGGAACGCGGTCTTCAGTTCGGAGGTGACGAACGCGGGCAGCAGGACCGAGAAGGGAATGTCCTTGGGCGTTGCATAGGGGCCGGACTTCGCCATCTGCGCGAACATCGTCACGTCCTTCACGCGCGTCTGCTTGGCCATGAAGGCGTGCAGCGGCGCGGCGGCGGTCTGGATCAGCTGCGTGCCGCCGATCTGTCCCGCCGAATAGGGCTGGATCGCGGTCGCGTTGATCTGGTTGATCGTCGGGGCCATGATGAAGAAGCTGAGGAACAGCGACAGCCCGATCAGCACCTGGTTGGGCGGGGTCTGTTGCAGCCCCATCGCCTGGCGCAGGATCGACAGCACGATGATGATCCGCGTGAAGCTGGTCATCATCAGCACGATGCCCGGCAGCACCGTGAGCAGGCCCATGATGATGAGGACCTGCAGCGACAGCGACAGCGAACCGTTGTTGCCCTGCGCGCCCGCATCGCCGCGCGACAGCTGGCCGAGCGCGCGGTCCACCGCGTCGCCGACGCCCGGCGCCGGGGCGGCGGGGGCGCCCTGCACCGCGGGCTGTGCCGGGGCGGGGAAGTTCTGCGCCAGCGCCGGCATCGCGACGCACAGGGCGACGACGATGGCGAGCAGCGCGAGGATCAGGTGCGCGCGGCGACCGCTCGTCTTCGCGCGCGGACGGATCAGCGCACCGGTGCGCATCGCCGACGCGCTCACGGCGCCGGCTCCACCGGCACGCGCACGTCGGACTTGTCGACCAGCGTCACGCCGGCGCGGTTGACCGAGACGAGCAGGCGGCGCCCCTCGAAGTCGACCACCGCCAGCTTCACGCCCGGGGAGATCATCATCGTCTCGCGCACCGCGATCCCGCGCGCTGCGGGCTTGCCGGGCATGCGCGACTCCAGCCGCCGCCACAGGTACAGGCACCCGATCATCAATCCGCACACCAGCGGCAGCATGACCACCAGCTTCAGGATATAGGTCCACATCATCGGTCGCGATCCCGTCCGTCAGCCGCGCTTCTCGGGCGAGACCAGCTCGGTCATCTTCACGCCGTAGCGCTCGCCGACCGTCACGATCTCGCCGCGCCCGATCAGCGTGCCGTTCACCAGCACGTCGAGCAGCTCGCCCGCCTGCCGGTCCAGCTCGATCACGCTCGATTCGCCCAGCGCCAGCAGTTCGCGCAGCGACAGCGTGGTCGATCCGATCTCGACGGTCAGCTTCACGTCGACGCCCTGCAGCAGCCGCAGGTTGGCGGCGACGGCGGCGTCGATCGCGAATCCGCCGGTCATGTCGTTCATTGCAGGGGTCCTTCGAACTTGGAGATGCGGATGGCCGCGCGGCCGTTGGAGGTGCCCACGGTGCCCAGCCCGAGCGCGACGCCGCCGATCACCACCGGCACGTCGGCGCCGAAGCTGATCGGGATCACGTCGCCCTCTTTCAGGTCCATGAGCCGCGAGAGCGAGATGGTCGGCTCGGCGAGGACCGAGCGGACCGGGAAGCGCACGCCCATCGCCGCGCGCGTCAACTGCGTGCGCCATTCGGCGTCGACCTCGCTGGGCTTGGCGACGACCTTGCCGGTCAGCGCGACGGTGTGCGGCTTCAGCGTGGCGACCGGGTACAGCACGTCGACGAACGCCGGCTTGGCCGATCCGCGCGCGATCGCGAAGCGGGTGGCGATCACCACCTCGTCCGCCTCGACGCCGGGGATCATGCTGCCGCCCAGCTCGCACGGCTCGGCGGCGAAGCGCGCGCGCGCCAGCGGCTCCCACGCGATTTCCAGCGCGCGCGCCATCGCCTTGGCGATCCGCGCGACGATGACGTCGCAGGCGGGCGTGAATTCCAGCGCGAGCACCGGCGAGACGTCGCCGGTGCCACCGAAGAACAGGTCGATCACCTCGACCACGAACTGGCTGTCCAGCACGCACACCGCGGGGCGACCATCCATCGACAGCGGCAGGTATGCGGTCAGCTTGTCGCCGCGCGCCGCGCGATAATCCGCCGCGCGCAGCACCTCCAGCGGCTCGGCCCAGGCGCGCGTTTCGGCGCGCCAATATCCCTCGAACGCCTGCCGCACCCCGCGCGCCGCGCGTGCCGACAGATGCTGTAGCGTGTGGAGGTCGCCGAACGGATGCAGTTTCGCGGGCGCGCCCGTCCCCCCGCCCAATGCGGCAGCGGTGCCGATCGGCGTACCGGATTCGGATCCGGCGTCGAGGGGGTCGGGCGTGTTAACCATGCCCGTTCACTGAACCACGAAATTGGTAAAGTAGACGTTACTGATCCCGCCAAATCCCTCCTTTTCGCGGAGAACCTGGTTGATCGTCGCGACGAGCCGCTTCTGGAGCTGCACCTTCCCGTTGCTCGTGAACACCTGGTCCTCGGGCGTGTCGCCCAGCGTCAGCAGGATCGCGGAGCGGATCGCGATATCGTTGGTCTTCAGGTTGTTGATGACCTTGTCGTCATAGGGCGTCGAGACGGCGAGACCGACCTGCACGAAGTGGACCGAATCCTGAAGATTGGAGGTGA
>CAJYSA010000090.1 GCA_913777325.1 uncultured Sphingomonas sp.
CGTGCTCGACCGCTTCGTCGCGGACGCGCCGGGGCTGATCGCGGCACCCGCAGCGACGGAATGACGGCGACGCGGCGCTACAGCACCTTCCCGTCCGGGCCGACCGCGTCGATGCGATAGGAACAGCCGTACAGCGTCTTGCCCGGATAGGCGGGCAGCGCCGACACGGTGCGCGCGATGACGGTGCGCGTTCCGACGCGCGCGCCGCGCGTCGGGGCTTCGCTGCGGTCGGACACGATCTTTTCGCCACGGAACATGCCCGACGCCTTGCCCGCCGCCTTCATCTCGCGCAGCGCCGCCGGCGGCGCCTCCCCCGACGCGCCCAGCGCATCGACCAGCGCGCCGGCATCGGCCTGGTTCGCGATCCCCTGCTCGCGCGCGAGCGGCGCCGGATCGGGGAGGTCGAGGATCGCGACCACGCCGTTCGAGGTGAAGGCGATCCGACGCGTGCGGTAACGCCCCGCCACCGTGATCGGCGCGGGCAGCTCATATTCGGTCATCGTCGGACGCTTGCTGGCCACCGCGGTCCAATGGCGGGTGGCGACGATCCCGTCGTCGCCGTCCAGCGCGAAGGCGAAGCCGTTATAGGTCGGCGCATCGACGCGGCATTCGATCAGATCGACCACGTCGATCGTGGCGGGATCGGGTTCCTCCGCAGCCTGCGCCGACACCGCCTGCGGGACGAGAGCGGTCATGACCGCCGCGAGAAGAGAGGCTTTCATGGCGCGTTCCTAACCCATGTTGCGGGGCTTGTCAGCGGTGAAGGATCGTATCCGGCGCCACGCGTGCCAGCAGCGCCTCGACCGCGTCGAGGTGCGCGACCGGCACGATCGCCAGCGCCCCTCCATCGCTGCCGTCCTCCAGCGCCACGAACGTCAGCCCCGCCTCCGCGACCAGCGCGTGCAGTTCGCCGGAGCCAAACCCCTCGCACGGCACGTCCAGCCGCTGCTCCGCCAGATAGGCGGCCAGCGCATCGATGGTTTCCTCGTCGTGATCGACGAGCACGACCCGCTCCTCGTCGCGCAGCACCTCCAGGAACGCGCCCATGCGCGCATTGTCGTGCTCCACATCCTCCTGATCGGCGAAGAACCCGTCGCGCAGCCGCCGCAGCGCTACCGCCGCCGAACATCCCGACAGATGCCCGTACAGCGCCGCGAAGTCGCGCTGCCACGGCGGCGGCCCGTCGGGGCGCGCCACGGGCCGCACGGTCGGCAGCACCCGCTCGGCCCAGGTCAGCAGCGCGGACAGGTAGCGCTCCTGCCGTTTGGTCAGTTCGTCGGTCTCGCGCTTTCCCTCGAGATGGTGCAGCGACACGTCCCGCGAGCCGTCCGGCGCGGTGGTGACGCGGAAGATCGCATGCAGCAACGCCGCGCCCGTCACATCGGACCGCAGCCTCATCTTCAGGGTAAGCCGCGCGGTCGACCCGTCTCGCGTGCACTCCGCGATCCGTTCTCCGTCGCGTACCTTCAACGCCTTGCGGTCGGGGCACAGCGCGACCAGCGGGAGCACGCGCTCCACGTGGCGCCGTGCCGCCTCCGAACTGCTGATCGTCATGCAACGCTCCCGCCACCCGATCGCGCGATCATGGCCGATCCTGCATCATCAATGAAGAGCCTGACGCGCGCCCGCCTCACTCCCCGCTCCCCAGCCCTTGCCCTCTCCGCGCCCGCGCGCCATCGTCGCCGTCGATGCGCCCGCCCCGCCCCCGCTCCGCCGCCACGCGCCGCGTCGCCGAGGAAGCCGGGCGGCGCGGTGAGCGGCTGGCGGCGTGGTGGCTTCGCCTGAAGGGCTGGCAGATCCTCGACCGCCGCGTCCGCACCCCCGCCGGCGAGGTCGATCTGATCGCCCGGCGCGGCGCGTTGGTGGCGTTCGTCGAGGTGAAGTCGCGCAAGACACCCGCCGAGCTGGACCATGCCATCGATCACCACCGCCTGGCGCGCGTCGCCGCCGCGGCCGAGTTGCTGATGCCCCGCTATGCGACGGCGGGCGAGGACATCCGCGTCGACGTGATCCTGCTCGCCCCCGGCGCGCGCCCGCGCCATATCGAGAATGCGTGGATCGGCTACTGACAGCCGCGCGCCCCGCGCCTACATCCCGGGGCATGACCCAGCCGCTTACCGTCGCCGTCCAGATGGACCCGCTCGACCAGATCAACGTTGCGGGGGACAGCACGTTCGCGCTGATGCTCGCCGCGCAGGCGCGCGGGCACCGCCTGTTCCACTATGCGCCCGAGGCGCTGAACTGGTCGAACGGGCGACTGTGGGCCAGCGCGCATCCGGTGACGGTGCAGCGCGTGGCGGGGGATCATTTCCGCTTCGGCGACCCCGTCTCGCTCGATCTGGGCGAGGAGGCGGACGTGGTGCTGATGCGGCAGGATCCGCCGTTCGATCTCGGCTACATCACCGCCACCCACCTGCTGGAGCGCATCGCGGACCGGACGCTGGTGGTCAACGATCCGGCCAGCGTCCGCAACGCGCCCGAAAAGGTGTTCGTGCTCGATTATGCGCGCTTCATGCCGCCGACGCTCGTCACCCGCTCGCTCGACGAGGCGCGTGCGTTCCTGCGGCAGCATGGCGAGATCGTCGTGAAGCCGCTCCACGGCAACGGTGGCAAGGCGATCTTCCACGTCCGCGCGAGCGGCGAGAACCTGTCGGCGCTGATGGAGGTGTTCAACCAGACGTGGCGCGAGCCGCATATGGTGCAGGCGTTCCTCCCCGACGTCGCGAAGGGCGACAAGCGCATCGTCCTGGTCGATGGCGAGGTCGCGGGCGCGATCAACCGCCTGCCCGGCGAAGGCGAGATCCGCAGCAACCTGGCGGTCGGCGGCTCGGCGGAGAAGACCGGGCTGACGGCGCGCGAACGCGAGATCTGCGACGCGCTCGGGCCGGAGCTGAAGCGGCGCGGGCTGATCTTCGTCGGGATCGACGTGATCGGCGGCGAATGGCTGACCGAGATCAACGTCACCTCCCCCACCGGCATCGTCGCGATCGAGAAGTTCGACGGCACCGATGTCGCCGGGCTGATCTGGGATGCGATCGACCGCCGGCTGACGGAACGCGCACGCTGACCGCGCCGTTGGCGCGGGTGTGACCGACTTCATCATTCACTGGATCGTCGCGGGCGGATATCTCGGCATCTTCCTGCTGATGGCGCTCGAAAACGTCGTTCCGCCGATCCCATCGGAGGTCATCATGGGCCTGGGCGGGATCGCGGTCGCGCGCGGGCAGATGGACATGGTGCCGCTGCTCCTGTGGGGCACCGCCGGCACCACCGCGGGCAACGTGTTCTGGTATGCGATCGGGCGACGGCTCGGCTATGCGCGCTTCCGCCCGTTCGTGGAGCGGCATGGGCGCTGGCTGACGGTGGAGTGGGCGGATGTCGAGCGGGTGCGCGGCTTCCTCCACGATCATGGCGGCTGGGTGATCTTCGTGTTCCGTTTCATGCCGACGTTCCGGACGATGATCTCGCTGCCCGCCGGCATGGCGGCGATGCCGATGCCGCGCTTCCTGGTCATGACCTTCGCGGGCAGCATCATCTGGAACGGCGTGCTGGCCGGCGCCGGCTTCTATCTCGGCAGCCGCTTCGCCGAGCTCGACCGCTACGTCGGCCCCGCCGGCATCGCGCTGACGGTGCTGGCGCTCGGCTGGTATGCGTGGCGCGTCGTCACCTGGACGCCGCGCGGCTGACCTTATCCGCGCGGATGCGCGTGGCGATAGACGTCGAGCAGGTGCGCGGCGTCCACGCCGGTATAGACCTGCGTCGAACTCAGGCTGGCGTGCCCCAGCAATTCCTGCAGCGCGCGCAGGTCCGCACCGCGTCCCAGCAGGTGCGTCGCGAAGCTGTGGCGCAGCGCATGCGGCGTCGTCCGGTCCGACAGGCCCAGCCGCGCACGCGCCGCCCGCACGCGCATCCGCACGATCCCGCCGTCCAGCGTGCCGCCCCGCACGCCACGGAACAGCGCGGCGTCGCGGCTCATCGGCCATGGCACCCGCGCCACATACTCCTCGATCGCCGCGCGGACCGGCGGCAGCAGCGGCACGATCCGCGTGCGATCGCGCTTGCCGGTGACGCGCAAGCTCTCGCCCAGCGGCAACACCGCGCCGGTCAGCCCCAGCGCCTCGCCGATCCGCAGCCCCGCACCGTACAGCAGCAGCAGCACCGCCCAGTCGCGCGCCGCCACCCACGGCTCGTCGCTGTCTTCCATCACGTCGGTCGCCAGCGCGACCGCCTCGTCGGGGGAGATCGGGCGCGGCACGCCCTTGCGCACGCGCGGCCCCTTCATGCGCGGCGCCGCGCCGACCCCACCCGCCCAGTCCAGGAAGCCGCGCACCGCCGACAGCTCGCGCGCCGCCGACGCGTTCGACAGGCCATGGCCGCGCCGCTGCGCCAGATAGGCGCGCAGGTCGGCGGCGGTGACCCGTGACAGCGCCGCACGGTCGATCGCCTCGCCCCAATGCTCGGCCAGGAACATCAGCAACCGTTCCGCCGTGGCGCGATAGGCGCGCACCGTATGCTCCGAACGGCGTCGATCGCGCGCCAGATGCACCGACCATTGCACCGGCAGCGGCAGCGGGGCTGACAAATAGCTCACCCCGCCGCATCTCGGGCTTCTGAACGGAAGTGGCAAATCAAAATTAACGAAGACCGCGCTAAGCCGCTGGAATGACGTTTCCCGCTTCCCGCGACGATGGCCATGGCGAGGCGGCCCGCATGGCCGCGCTTCAGGCGCTGGCGCTGCTCGGCACCGAACCTGAACGGGAGTTCGACGCGCTTGTCGCGCTCGCCGCCGATCTGCTGGGTTGCCCGCTGGCGCTCCTCAATCTGATCGATAACGATCAATTGTTCGTCAAGGCGCGTTCAGCTCCCGGTGAACGGTCGATCGAGCGCGACAGCGCGTTCTGCGACCGCACCGTCACCGACGATCGCGTCACCGTGATCGACGACACGCTGGCCGACGCACGCTTCCGCGACAGCGCGCTGGTGGTCGATCACGGCATCCGCTTCTACGCCGGAGCACCGCTGCACGTCCCCGATCCGGAAGGCGTCCGCCGCGCCGTGGGCACGATCTGCGTCGTCGACCGACAGCCGCGCCATGCGGCCCCGCACGAGCTCGCCGCGCTCCAGCACCTCGCGACGCTCGCGGAGGCCCTGCTGGAGGCGCGTCGTACCGCGCTGAAGGCGATCCACATCGCCACCACCGGCGAGGAACTGGTGACCCGGCTCGGTCGACAGGACCAGATCTTCCGTCAGGCCGAACAGATCGCGGCGATCGGATGGTGGCGGCTGTCGCTCGAGGATGGCGGGCTCGACTGGTCGGACAACGTTTATCGCATTCACGGCCTGCCGGTCGGTCAGATGCCCCAGCTCGACGCGGCGCTGCGCTTCTATCCCGAGCACAGCCGCCAGCTCGTTCAGTCCGCGCTGGACGATGCCATCGCGCATGGTCGCGCCTTCTCGATCGAGGCCGATTTCGTCACCGCCGACGGGCGCCAGCGCCGCGTCCGCGCGATGGCCGATCCGGAGGTGGAGGATGGTCGCGTCGTCGCAATGGTCGGCGTGTTCCAGGACATCACCGATCGCCACGCGCTCGAGCAGCGCCTGCGCCGCTCCGCCGACACCGATGCGCTGACCGGCATCGCCAACCGCGCCGCGTTCGACCGGGAGCTGGAGGCCGCGATGGAGCGCGCGCGTCGCCAGGGCACCCCGCTGCACCTCGCCTTGATCGACCTCGACGGGTTCAAGGCGATCAACGACACGCTCGGCCACGGGGCCGGGGACGACGTGCTGCGCATGACGGGTCAGGCGCTGGGCGAACCATGGCTGCTGGGCAGCATCGCCGCGCGGATCGGCGGGGACGAATTCGCGGTGATCGTCGAACATCCCGCGCTGCTGAGCGACATCGCGCTGCTCCACGACCGGCTGGAGGCGGCACTGCGCGTCCAGGTCGGGGCGAACGGCGTCACCATGAGCAGCAGCGGCTCGATCGGCATCGCCGCCTTCGACAATGATTGCCAGTCGTTGCGCGACCTCGCGCGCCGCGCCGACACCGTCCTCTACGCCGCCAAGCGTCGGCGGGTCGGCACGCGCCGGATCCGCCGCGTCGCCTGACGCGGGCGCCGCGCCACGAACCCGTCGTCCCCGCTTCCCTCCGAGTCGCGCGCGCCCCATATGTCGCCGCGATGTCCTCCCGCGCGCGCGTCCTCGTCCTGAACTCCGCTCTCGGCCCGCTCGATTACCGCGTGCCGCACGGCATGAGCGTCGAGCCGGGTTCGGTGGTGGTCGCGCCGCTCGGCCCCCGCCAGTTGCTGGGGGTCGCGTGGGAGGCGGAGCGGATGCCCTCGGATGCGGAGGTCGGCGACAATCGCCTGCGCAATCTGCTGGCGGTCGCCGACGTGCCCCCGCTCGCCGCGCCACTGCGACGGCTGATCGAATGGACCGCCGATTATTATCTCGCCCCGCCCGCCGCGGTGGTGCGGATGGCCTTGTCCTCCACCGCCGCGCTGGAGGGCGGGCGCAGCGTCATCGAATATCGCGCCACCGGCCAGGTGCCCGATCGCCTCACCGCGCAACGCGAACAGGCGCTGGAGCGAATCGGCGACCGCCAGGGGCTGATCCGCGAACTCGCCAACATCGCAGACGTCAGCGACGCGGTGATCCGGGGATTGGTGAAGGTCGGCGCGATTGAGGGGGTATCGGTCGATATCGACAGCCCCTATCCCGTGCCCGACCCCGATCACGCCCCCCCGACGCTGTCCGACGATCAACGCGCCGCCGCCGCGACGCTGGTCGGCGATGTCGACGCCGCCGCGTTCCGCCCGACGTTGCTCGACGGGGTGACCGGATCGGGCAAGACCGAGGTCTATTTCGAGGCGGTCGCCGCCGCGATCCGCTCCGGCAAACAAGTGCTCGTGCTGCTCCCCGAGATCGCGCTGACCGAGCCGTTCCTGAAGCGCTTCCACGACCGCTTCGGCTGCGAGCCGGTCGCGTGGCATTCGGGCTTGCGCGCGACCCAGCGCCGCCGCGCATGGCGCGCGATCGCCAGCGGCGAGGCGCGGGTGACGGTCGGCGCGCGCTCGGCGTTGTTCCTCCCCTACGCCAAGCTGGGGCTGATCGTCGTCGACGAGGCGCATGAGACCAGCTTCAAGCAGGAGGACGGCGTCCATTATCACGCGCGCGACGTCGCGGTGATGCGCGGGCTGTTCGAGGCGTGTCCCGTGATCCTCGCCAGCGCCACCCCGGCGATCGAGACCCGGCATCAGGTCGCGCTCGGCAAATACGCCGAGGTGAAGCTGCCTGGCCGCTTCGGTGTCGCACAGATGCCGACGATCGAGGCGATCGACCTGATCGCCGAACCGCCCGAGCGCGGGCGCTGGATCAGCCCGCGGCTGGTGAAGGCGATGGAGGAGGCGCTGGAGCGGCGCGAACAGTCGCTGCTGTTCCTCAACCGGCGCGGTTATGCCCCGCTGACGCTCTGCCGGACGTGCGGGCACCGCTTCCAATGCCCCAATTGCACCGCCTGGATGGTCGAGCATCGCCTGACGCGGCGGCTGGCGTGCCATCATTGCGGGCATATCGAGCCGGTGCCGCGCCTGTGCCCCGAATGCCAGAACGAGGATACGCTGGTCGCCTGCGGCCCCGGTGTCGAGCGGATCGCGGACGAGGTCGCGGCGCTGTTCCCCGCGGCGCACACCGCCGTCGTCACCTCCGACACGATCTGGTCGCCCGCCAAGGCCGCCGAGTTCGTCGCGCGGATGGAGGCGGGCGACATCGACATCGTCGTCGGCACGCAATTGGTCACGAAGGGCTATCACTTCCCCAACCTCACATTGGTCGGGGTGATCGACGCCGACCTCGGGCTGGACGGTGGCGACCTGCGCGCCGCGGAGCGGACCTTCCAGCAGATCCGGCAGGTGTCGGGGCGCGCCGGGCGCGGGGCGAAGCCCGGCCATGTCTTCATCCAGACGCACAGCCCCAAGGCGCAGGTGATGCAGGCGCTGGTGACCGGCGATGCCGACGCCTTCTACGCCGCCGAGACCGAGGCGCGCGAGGAGGCCGGCGCGCCGCCGTTCGGTCGCTATGCCGCGATCATCGTTTCGAGCGAGGAACAGGTCGCCGCGCATGACACCGCGCGCGCGATCGGGCGCGCGGCACCGCGCATCGACGGCATGGAGGTATACGGCCCCGCCCCCGCGCCGCTGGCGATGCTGCGCGGGCGGCACCGCTACCGCCTGCTGGTCCATGCGCGCCGCGCGCTCGACGTGCAGGACGTGATCCGCGACTGGCTGGGCGCGCTGGACTGGCCCGCCAAGGTGCGCGTCGCGGTCGACGTCGATCCGTACAGCTTCCTATAGGATCCGCCGCCATGGCGAGCGGGGTCAGCCGCCGATGCGCACCCACAAAGCGGTCGCGTCGTCGCTCGCCTTGAAGCGCGGATACCGCGTGCACGCCGCATCGTCGCGCTCGATCGCGCGCAGTGCCTCGCCCAGCGCCGCCAGCCCGCGCGCCCGCACCGCCGTCATCAGCCCGCCGCCATCATAGGCACCATAGGTATCGATCAGCGCCGCCATCCCGTCGGTCATCAGCAGCAGTTCGTCGCCTGTCGCCACCGCGACGCGCGCCATGTCCGTCGCGTGCGCGCTCTCGGCCGCATCGATGCTCAGCACCCGCTGCCCGGGCCGGGAGCGGGCGGCGCGACGGTCCGCGAGCACCGCCGGCGTGCGCAGCTTGGTCGCGCCGACCCCCGGCCCCAGCGCCGCCGCCTGCGCGCTCTCGCGGGCGCGATCGGGCGCGGGCGTGCACCAGGAAACCGCTTCGCCCGACGCGTGGAGCGCCGCGCAGTCCGCCGCCCACGCGACCTCGAGCATGTCGTCGACCAGTTGCACCGCCGCGAAGGAGGCGCGCGGCAATTCCCACGCGCCTTCGGGCTCGCGCCGCCGCTGCGCCGCATAAAGCGCCTCGACCGCCGCGAAGACCCGCGCGCAGGTCGCCCGCAGATCCTCCGCCACCGCCGCCGCAAATGCCGCATCGGCGCTCGCGGACAGCCACGCCGCGCCACCCTGCGCGCCGAGCAGACCCGGCGGCGACAAATCGGTCGCGCCGTCGATCACCCAGGCGTGCCGCGCGCTGCTCCCGGCGCGATCATCGTTGGGCGTGGCAAGGTCGCCGCACAGGCTGAGCGACTGGATCAGGTCGAGGTGCATAAGCTTCACCTAGACCCCGATCATGTCACTTTGCCATCAATCCGCGAACAGCAGCACCGGCGTCTCGAGATATTTGCGCAGCGCCTGGACATAGCTGGCCGCGTCCCAGCCATCCACGACGCGGTGGTCGCAACTGATCGACAGGTTCATCAGCTTCGCGCGCACGATCTCGTCGCCCTTGAAGACGGGGCGTTCTACGATCTTGTTCGGCCCGATGATCGCCACTTCGGGACGGTTGATCACCGGCGTCGTCGCAATGCCGCCAAGCGGACCGAGCGAGGTGACGGTGATCGTGCCGCCGCCCAGCTCCTGCGGGGTCAGCTTGCCCGCACGCGCCGCATTGGCCAGCCGCGAAATCTCGGTGGCGAGTTGCCAGACGTTGCGATCCTGCGCGTCGCGGATGACCGGGACCGTCAGCCCGGCATCGGTCTGCGCCGCCATGCCGACATGGACCCGGCCCGAGCGCGTCACCACCCCGGCCTCGTCGTCATAGCGCGCGTTGAGCATCGGGAAGTCGGGCAAGGTCCGGCACATCGCGACGATCAGCAGCGGGAGCAACGTCAGCTTGGGCCGCTCGCCCCGGTTGTCGTTCAGGTCCGCGCGCATGTCCTCCAGCGCGGTGACGTCGATCTCGTCGACATAGGTGAAGTGCGGGATGTGGCGCTTGGCCGCCGCCATGTTCTCGGCGATGCGGCGCCGCATCCCGATGACGCGCACCTGCTCATCGTCGCGCGCCCGCGCGGCGTGCGGGGCGTGATAGCCCTGGCCCGCGTTGTAGCGGAGATAGGCGTCAAGGTCGGCATGGCGGATCCGCTCGCCCTCGTCGACGCGGATCGCCGACAGGTCCACGGCGAGGTCTTTCGCCCGAGCGCGGACGGCGGGCGAGGCGAGGACGGGACCGTGGTCGGCGCGCTGCTCCCTCTCCCCTTTGGGGAGCGTCGGGTCGGTCATGCCCCCGGCATGACCTTGATCGCGCGGGGCGCGATCAACCCGATGCTGGTCGGGGTGAGGGGCTGGGGTCTCACCGAGATCGGCCTCTCTATGAGACGCCGGCCCCTCACCCAACCCTCTCCCCTCAGGGGAGAGGGCTTGCGGTTGCGCTTCCTCGACGCCGGGATTTTCCGCCTCCAGCGTCGCTTCCTCGGTGGCGGGCGAAGCGACCTCCCCCTCGCCCTCGGTTTCGATCACCACCAGCGGCGCACCGATCGACACCTGATCGCCGACCTCGCCCGCGATCTCGACCACCACGCCCGCGACCGGCGATTCCATCTCGACGGTCGCCTTGTCGGTCATCATGTCGGCGAGGCTCTGGTCCTCCTCGACGCGGTCGCCGACCGCGACGTGCCACGCCACGATCTCCGCCTCGGAAATGCCCTCGCCGATGTCCGGCAGCTTGAAGGTGAAACGCGCCATCTGCCTTAGTCCTTCAGGATTTTCTTGAGCGCCTGGCCGATCCGCACCGGCCCGGGGAAATAGGCCCATTCCAGGCTGTGCGGGTACGGCGTGTCGAAGCCGGTGACGCGCTCGACCGGGGCCTCCAAATGGTAGAAGCATCGCTCCTGCACCAGCGCCGCCAGCTCCGCACCGAAACCACTTGTGCGCGTCGCCTCGTGGACGATCATGCAGCGGCCGGTCTTCTTCACGCTGGCCTCGATCGTCTCGATGTCGAGCGGCACCAACGTGCGCAGGTCGACGATCTCGGCGTCGATGCCCGTGTCGGCGACGACCTGTGCGCAGACATGCACCATCGTGCCATAGGCGAGCATCGTCACCGCCTCGCCCTCGCGGACGACGTTCGCCTTGCCGAGCGGGATCTTGTAATATCCCGTGGGCACGTCGCCGCCGGGATGCTTCGACCAGTTTTCCGCCGGGCGGTCCCAATGGCCGTTGAATGGGCCATTGTAGATGCGCTTCGGCTCGAAGAAGATCACCGGGTCATTGTCTTCGATCGCGGCGATCAGCAGCCCCTTGGCATCATAGGGCGTCGAGGGGATGACGGTCTTCACCCCCGAGACGTGGGTGAAGATGCCCTCGGGCGATTGCGAATGCGTCTGCCCGCCGAAGATGCCGCCGCCGAACGGCGAGCGGACCGTCAGCGGCGCGGTGAACTCCCCGCCCGAGCGATAGCGCAGCCGCGCCGCCTCGCTGACCAATTGGTCGAGCGCGGGGTAGATGTAATCGGCGAACTGGATCTCGGGGACCGGGCGCAGGCCGTATGCCCCCATCCCGACCGCGACGCCGATGATCCCGCATTCGGTGATCGGCGTGTCGAAGACGCGGGTCTTGCCATATTTCTTCTGCAAACCGGCGGTCGCGCGGAAGACGCCGCCGAAATAGCCGACGTCCTCGCCCATGACGACGATCGACGGATCGCGCGCCATCGTCACGTCCATCGCCGAATTGATCGCCTGGATCATGTTCATGCGGGTAGCGTCGCCCGCGCCGTGTTCGATTACGTCGGTCATATCGTCTTCCTTCCCTCGCGCCCTGCAAGGGGGAGAGGGTTGCGCAGACTTGGGGCGGCGCAGCCGGCCCTAGTCGTAGCTGGGTGAGGGGGTGCGCTCGCAGGGCGAGCGCGCGAGCCTGCGGCTCGCAGACCCCTCACCCAACCTCCGCTAGGCGGCAGAGCCGCCAAGCTGCGATATCCCTCTCCCCTTACAGGGGCGAGGGGAACGATGGCCCTCACTTCCTCGCCCATGGCCGACCGCTCGCGGTTTCCTCATCGATCATCATCTGGCGCTGCTCGCGCAGATGCCACGGCATCTCCTCGAACACCCCGTCGAACAGGGTGTCGAGCGGCTGGTGCAGGCCGTGGCCCAGGATGCCGTTCTTCTCCGCCGCCTTCTGCGCGGTCTTCACCTCTTCGGCGACCTCGCGGTCCATCGCTTCCTGCCGCGCCTCGTTCCATTCGCCGATCGCCACGAGATGGTCCTTCAGCCGCCGGATCGGATCGCCGAGCGGCCAGGCGGTCGGCTCGCCCGCCGAGCGATATTGCGTCGGATCGTCGGAGGTCGAATGCCCCTCGGTCCGGTACGTGAAATGCTCGATCAACGTCGGCCCGGCGTTGGTGCGCGCACGCTCGGCGGCCCAGGCGGTCGCGGCATAGACCGCCAGCGCGTCGTTGCCGTCGACACGCAGGCCGGCGATGCCGTAGCCGACCGCACGCGCGGCGAAGGTGGTCGCCTCGGCGCCCGCGAAGCCCGAGAAGCTCGATATCGCCCATTGATTGTTGACGACGTTGAAGATCACCGGCGCACGATAGACGGTCGCGAAGGTCAAGGCGGAGTGGAAGTCGCCCTCGGCGGTCGAGCCCTCGCCGCACCACGTCGCCGCGATCCGCGTATCACCCTTCGACGCGCTGGCCATCGCCCAGCCGACCGCCTGCGGATATTGCGTGGTCAGATTGCCCGAGATCGAGAAGAAGCCGAAGCGCTTTTCCGAATACATGATCGGCAACTGCTTGCCCTGCAGCTTGTCGCCGGTGTTCGAATAGATCTGGTTCATCATGTCGACCATCGGGCACCCGCGCGCGATCAACAGCCCCTGCTGACGATACGATGGGAAGCACATGTCCTCCGCATCCAGCGCGTGCGCGGCGGCGACCGCGACCGCCTCCTCGCCCAGGCACTTCATGTAGAAGCTGGTCTTGCCCTGCCGCTGCGCGCGGAACATGCGCTCGTCGAAGGCGCGGACGGTCGCCATGTGGCGCAGCATCCGGCGCAGCGTGTCGGGCGACAGGCGCGGGTTCCACGGGCCGACCGCCTGGTTCTGGTCGTCCAGCACGCGCACCATCGTATAGGCGAGGTCGGTGCAATCCCTGGCGGGTTGCGCGGTGTCGGGGCGGCGCGCTGCCCCCGCCGGGGGCACGTCGACATCGGCGAAATCCACCGCATCGCCGGGGCGGAATTTGGGTTCGGGCACGTGCAGCGATAGCGGCGGCAGATTACCGCCGGGGCGCGAAATGCCGGGATCGTCGGCCACGTCTCACTCTCCGTCGTACGCCGCTGGTCACGCAGCGCTGTTTCAGCCGCTTGTAATATTGTTTCAACGGCTCGCAAAGCCTTTTTGCGGAGGCCAGCGGTCGAAAAGCGCGGTTCGGCGGCGCGATCGGTCATTGACTCCGCCACCTGATCCGGAACAAATTGCGAACGATAATGTCGTATGGAGTGATGTCCATCGTGCCCGAGTCGAGCGTCCCGTCATCGCTGCGCGACACGCTCCGCGCGCTGGAGGGCCGCGCGCTCCAGCGGCGGCGGGTGATGCCGTTCGGGGTGGCGGACGTCGACTCGCGGCTCGGCGATGCCGGGCTGCGGCTCGATGCGCTGCATGAGGTCGCGCCGGCCACGTCCTCGTTACGCGACGACGCGGCGGCGACCTTGTTCGTTGCGGGCATCGCGGCGCGGGCATGGGGGCCGGTGCTGTGGATCGTGCGCCGGCGCGAGCTGTTCGGCCCCTGCCTGGCACGGTCGGGGCTGGCCCCGGCACGCGTGATCCAGGCGGAGGCGGCCGACGATGCCGGGGTGTTGGCGCTGATGGAGGAGGGATTGCGTTACCCCGCGCTCGGGGCGGTGATCGGCGAGGTGCGGCGCGCGTCGCCGGCGGCCACACGCCGCGTACAGCAGGCCGCCGAACGCGGCCGCACCGTCGCGATGCTGCTGAGGCGGGCGGCGCGCGGGCGCGGCGATCCGCTGGCGGCGACGTCGGCGGCGGTCACGCGCTGGCGGGTCGGCGCGGCGGCGGTGGTCGGCACCGCGCGCCCGCACTGGACGCTCGATCTCGCCGCGCAGCAGGAGGGCGCACCGTTCGGCACCACCGCGATCGCCTGCGACGACACCGGTCGGCTGGGCGCGATCGTCACCCCGGCGGAGCGGCGGCGCGCGGCCAGCGACATGATCCGCGTCGCCCCCGCCCCTGAACGCGCCGCCGCCGCGTAAAGCCGTTTGCCGGCAACGCCTTGACGCCGGAAAGCAATAGGAACAAATAGAGAACATATTGATTGCGAGTCGCCTGTGTCCGGTCCCGTCCCCACCCTTGCCGCGCTCCGCGAGAGCTTGCAGGCCATCACCGGCGAGGGACGCGATCGGCCGGTGCTGCCCTTCGGTGTCGCGGCGCTCGACGATCGGCTCGGCGACCACGGGCTGCGTCGCGACGCGCTGCACGAAGTTTCCTCGCGCGGCGCGGGCTGGGGTGACGATGCCGCCGCCTTGCTGTTCGCCGCCGGCATCGCCGCGCGTACCACGGGTCAGGTGCTGTGGGTCGTGCGCTCGCGCGATCTGTTCGCGCCGGGGCTGTATCAGGCCGGTCTCGACCCCGCGCGCGTCGTCTATGCCGAGGCGCGCGACGATGCCGAGCTGCTCGCGCTGCTGGAGGAAGGGCTTCGTCACCGCGCGCTGGGC
>CAJYSA010000091.1 GCA_913777325.1 uncultured Sphingomonas sp.
GGCCGAGTGTCCATGCACGCATCACATCCTCCCTCTTGGGTGATGCGAGGGAATCGCTTCGCGGCGGTAAAGGTTGCGATATGTTAAGCCGTTTTGCCGGGATTCGGTGTGGCCGTTTGCAGGTGGGGCGTGCACTTCGACTTCGCTTGATGCGAGCGAAGGAAGTGCCTCAAGCAATATCCAACCTCCGTTCGGCCTGAGCGAAGCCGAAGGCCAAGGGATACCCTATCAACGCGGGGCGGTGTCAGGTCTATTCCTTAGCAAAGCGACATCCCCACGGATCGTCTCGTAGGGACTCTCTCACATCCCATCATACCATCCCGGCGAAGGCCGGGATCCAGTTGGGTGGCCGCCGCGGGTGACTCCGACCGTTCCGCAACTGGACCCCGGCCTTCGCCGGGGTGGCCGAAAGGAGAGGAGAAGGCCTTCCCTTTGCAGCGGACACGGTCGACTCACTATCTTCACTATTGCGCGGCCTGCACAAGCCAACTCGTACAGGCCGCAGCATCTTCAAAGCCAGGCCTATTAAAACCCGCACACCCCCGCCCCGGGAAAGCCTTACTCCGCCGCCTGAGCCTGCCCCTTGTCGAGCAACGGCTTCAAATATTTGCCGGTAAAGCTGCGTGGTTCGGCGGCGACCACTTCGGGCGTTCCGACCGCGACGATCTCGCCGCCCTTCACCCCTCCTTCGGGGCCGAGATCGACGATCCAGTCGGCGGTCTTGATGACGTCGAGATTATGCTCGATCACCACCACGGTATTGCCCTGCTCCACCAGTGCGTGGAGCACTTCGAGCAATTTGCGAACATCCTCGAAATGCAGGCCGGTCGTCGGTTCGTCGAGGATGTAAAGCGTGTTGCCGGTCGCGCGGCGCGACAATTCCTTGGCCAGCTTCACCCGCTGCGCCTCGCCGCCCGACAGGGTCGTCGCCTGCTGGCCGACCTTGACGTAACCCAACCCCACCTCGACCAGCATCGCCATCTTGTCGCGGATCGGCGGCACCGCCTGGAAGAACTCGGCGGCGTCCTCGACCGTCATGTCGAGCACATCGGCGATCGAGTGGCCCTTGAACTTCACCTCCAGCGTCTCGCGATTGTAGCGCGCGCCGTGGCACACGTCGCAGGTGACATAGACATCGGGCAGGAAGTGCATCTCGATCTTGAGCACGCCATCGCCCTGGCACGCCTCGCACCGGCCGCCCTTGACGTTGAAGCTGAACCGGCCGGGCTTGTAGCCGCGCGCCTGTGCCTCAGGCAGTCCCGCGAACCAGTCGCGAATCTGGGTGAACGCGCCGGTATAGGTCGCCGGGTTCGATCGCGGGGTGCGGCCGATCGGCGACTGGTCGATGTCGATCACCTTGTCGAGGTGCTGGAGGCCGGTGACCTTGTCGTGCTTGCCCGCGAGGATGCGCGCGCCGTTGAGCGTGCGCGCGGCGGCGGCATAGAGCGTGTCGATCGTGAAACTCGACTTGCCCGAGCCGGACACGCCGGTGATGCAGGTGAAGGTGCCGAGCGGGATCGACGCGGTGACGCCGGTCAAATTGTTGGCGGTGGCATTGTGGACGGTCAGCTTCTTGCCCGAGCCCTTGCGGCGCTTGGCCGGGACCGCGACCTCGCGCGTGCCGTTCAGGTAATCGGCGGTGATCGAGGTCTTGGACTTCAGGAGCTGTTTCAGCGTGCCCTGCGCGACGATCTGCCCGCCGTGGACGCCCGCGCCCGGCCCCATGTCGATCACGTAATCGGCCATGCGGATCGCATCCTCGTCATGCTCGACGACGATCACGGTGTTGCCGAGGTCGCGCAGGCGGCGCAGCGTGGCGAGCAGCATGTCGTTGTCGCGCTGGTGCAGGCCGATCGACGGCTCGTCGAGGACGTAGAGGACGCCGCTCAGGCCGCTGCCGATCTGTGACGCGAGGCGGATGCGCTGGCTCTCGCCGCCCGACAGCGTGCCCGACGTGCGATCGAGGTTGAGATAGTCGAGCCCGACGTTGTTGAGGAAGCCGAGCCGCTCGATGATCTCCTTCAGGATCCGCTCGGCGATGGCGCGCTGCTGATCGCCCAGGTGGTTGGGCAGATCGGTGAAGAAGGCGAGCGCGTCGACCACGCTCATGCGGGTCGCGTGGCTGATGTCCTCGCCCGCGATCTTGACCGCCAGCGCCTCGGGCTTGAGGCGCGCGCCCTTGCACACCTCGCACGGCTGCGACGACTGATATTTCGACAGCTCCTCCTTCATCCACGCGCTCTCGGTCTGGAGCAGGCGGCGGTTGAGGTTGCCGATGACGCCCTCGAACGGCTTCTTGACGTCGTAGCTCTTCTTGCCGTCGATGAAGGTGAGCGTGACCGGCTTGCCCTCGGTGCCGTAGAGGATCTTGTCGGCGATCTCCGGGTGCAGCTCGCCCCAGGCGGTGTCGAGCGAGAAGCCGAACTCGCGCGCCAGGCTGGCCATCACCTGCATGTAATAGGGCGAGGGCGGGTTGGATTTCGCCCAGGGGACGACCGCGCCCTTCTTGATCGACAGTTCGTGGTTGGGGACGATCAGATCCTCGTCGAACACCAGTTTCTCGCCCAGGCCGTCGCAGGCGGGGCAGGCGCCCTGCGGCGCGTTGAAGCTGAACAGGCGTGGCTCGATCTCGGCGATGGTGAAGCCGCTGACGGGGCAGGCGAACTTTTCGGAGAAGACGATGCGCCCCGGGGGCGCGTGGTCGCCGAGCACGACGCTTTCGGGGGTGCGCGGCTCCACGGGATCGGCGGGGTCGATGTACGCCAAACCGTCGGCGAGCTTCAGCGCGGTCTCGAAACTGTCGGCGAGGCGGGTGGCGACATCCTCGCGCACGACGAGGCGGTCGACCACCACCTCGATGTCGTGCTTGTACTTCTTGTCGAGCGCGGGAGCCTCGTCGATCTCGTGTACCTGCCCGTCGATGCGGACGCGGGTGAAGCCCGCCTTCTGCCACTCGGCCAGTTCCTTGCGATACTCGCCCTTGCGGCCGCGCACGACCGGGGCGAGCAGGTAGAGCCGCGTGCCCTCGGGCAGCGTCATCACGCGGTCGACCATCTGGCTGACGGTCTGCGCGGCGATCGGCAGGCCGGTGGCGGGCGAATAGGGGACGCCGACCCGCGCCCAGAGCAGGCGCATGTAATCGTAGATCTCGGTGACGGTCGCGACCGTCGAGCGCGGGTTGCGGCTGGTCGTCTTTTGCTCGATCGAGATCGCGGGGCTCAGCCCCTCGATATGGTCGACGTCGGGCTTCTGCATCAGCTCCAGGAACTGGCGCGCATAGGCCGACAGCGACTCGACGTAGCGGCGCTGCCCCTCGGCATAGATGGTGTCGAAGGCGAGGCTGGACTTGCCCGAGCCGGAGAGCCCGGTGATCACCGTCAGCGTATCGCGCGGGATATCGACGCTCACGTCCTTCAGATTGTGCTCGCGCGCGCCGCGGACGGAAATCGTCGTCAATGCCATGTCGGAGTTTGTTCCATATCTGTTCGGCTGCGTCCAGCCCGCTTGCGAGCGCGGCATGTGGGCGTCGGGCGCAGTGGCGACAAGACGTTCCGCCGCGCGGGCGGTTGCACCGCATCACCGGTGTCTTATATCGCTGCTACAGCTGGAGACGAGCCATGGCGAAGAAGAAGAAGGCGAAGGCGGGCAAGCTGCCCAAGGAAGTGCTGGGGGTGAAGGTGCCCAAGGAATTGCGCAAGGCGGGCGAGCGGCTGATCGAACAGGCGCAAGGGCCGGTCGGGCGGCAGGCGATCGCCGGGGCGGTGGTGGCCGTGGCCGGCGCGGTGGCGAGCGCGGCGCTGTCGCGCGAGGCGGCCAAGGCCGCCGCGACGGGCGAATCGCCGGCGGCGGCACCGGCGGGCGGCCCCGCGACGCCGCCGCCGAGCGATCCCGGCGAGGCGCTCGCGCGTGCCGCCGAGGCGTTGGTCGGGCGGATCCTGACGCGCCGGTGAGGTCGAACCCAACGCCGCGCGGCCCGGTTGCCGGCTGCGCGGCGGCGGGTGGAGCGAAAAATATCTCGTTTCGTCAAAGTATTGACCAAGTTAACCACGAAAATATGCGTTCCGCGTGCCGGTTCCGCTCGGGGTGACCCATTTTGCAACATTTTGTGTCCCATTTCAGAACGCCGCGTTCAAAATGGTCGGCAGATCAGTGAAGTAGCCGGATGGCGCCGGCGATCGACGATTGTTGCCCGATGTTCAGCTTCGAAATATTGAAGCCCCCAGACCGGCGCGGCATCCAGCCGACGAGGTCGGGGGATAGACAACATGAAGAAGTATCTGATCGGCGCTGCCGCCGTTATGATGATCTCGGGTGCTGCCCAGGCGCAGAACCTTGTCAAGAATGGCAACTTCGAGAACACCACGCTGACGGAATCGAAGCAGTTCGTCAACCAAGTCACCGATTGGCAGAATGCGGCCACCTCGGGCTACACCGGCTATGGCTACAACTTCCTGCTGAAGCCGAACACCGCCGACACGACCGGCTTCAAGTCGCTGGGCGGCAACCTCGACAAGCTGTACGGCCCGGGCGCGGGCGCCGATGCCGCGAACTATGCCGATAACGGCTTCACCGCGACCAGCCCGACGGGTGGCAACTTCATCCTGGCGGACGGCGACACGACGTTCCACGGCGCGATCTCGCAGACGATCAACGGCCTGATCGCCGGCAACACCTACACGCTGACCTTCGACTGGGCCGGCGCCTCGTGGTTCACCTATGCCGGCAACACCACCGAGCGTTGGGACGTCACCCTGGGCGACATCACCAAGTCGACCGACACCGTCAAGCTCGGGCCGAAGGGCTTCTCGGGCTGGAAGAGCGCCTCGCTCGACTTCGTCGCCGGCGGCGCCAGCCAGAAGCTGTCGTTCCTGGCGCAGGGCACCCCGAACGGCCTGCCGCCGTCGCTGCTGCTCGACAACGTCTCGCTGACCGCCGCGGTCCCCGAGCCGGGCACGTGGATGACGATGATCCTGGGCTTCGGCGTGGTCGGTGGCGTGATGCGCCGTCGCAAGGCCGCGACCCCGCAGCTGGTGTGATCGTCACGTCGACGATGTGACATGATGGCGGCGGCGGACCAGATGTCCGCCGCCGCTTCATCGTTTCTTGAGGATGGCGCGCGCACAGACGCGCGACGCGGTGAGGACGGGACGATGACGCTGGCGGAGCTGATCACGGGGATCGTGCGACTGAGCGCATGGCTGGTGCTGCTGGCGATGCTGTTCGTCCCGATCGAGTGGCTGTTCTCGCTGCACGAGCGACAGTGGCGCGGGCGCTTCATCGACTTCGTCTATTACTTCCTGAACGGCCTGTTGCCGGGGATGTTGCTGGCGCCGTTGCTGGCCACGCTGGCGATGCTGGTCCACGCCGCGACGCCGCAGGCCTATATCGACTGGCTGGCCGGGATGCCGTTCGTCGCCAAGCTGGTCGCCGCGCTGATCGTCGGCGAGGTGGGCGCCTATTGGGGGCATCGCTGGTGCCACGAGGTGCCGTTCCTGTGGCGCTTCCACGCGATCCACCATTCCGCCGAACATATCGACTGGCTGGTGAACAGCCGCGCGCACCCGCTGGACATCGTGTTCGTGCGGCTGTGCGGGCTGGCGCCGGTGTACATGCTGGGGCTGGCGAGCACCAATGCCGGGGGCATGGACGCGATGATCCCGGTCTATGTCACGCTGGTCGGCACGGTGTGGTCGTTCCTGGTCCATGCCAATGTGCGCTGGCGGCTGGGCATCATCGAGGCGCTGGTGGCGACCCCGGCGTTCCATCACTGGCACCACACCAATGGCGCGGAGGGCCGCGACCGCAATTACGCCGCGATGTTCCCCTGGATCGACCGGCTGTTCGGGACGCTGCACCTGCCCAAGGATCAATGGCCGCCGGTCTATGGCATCGACCGCCCGGTGCGCGGCGGCATCGCGGGCGAGCTGCTGCATCCGTTTCGGGCCGACGAGCCGGCGGTGTCGCCGTCGCGACCGGTCGTGGCGGGCGACTGATACTACAATTTTCGTGGATGTTGGTTCACGCGGGGGCGCGGAGCAGTCCGAGCGTTGGGCGGGTTCGGCTGCTGCGCTTTCGAACGGCGGCCTTGCCAGGGGCTGAGGCGGGGGTTCGCCTTGTCAGGCTGCCCCGTCAGGTCAGCGGATGATCCCGGCTGGCGGGGATGAGCGCGGGTGCGCGCGTTCGGCAGGCGCCTCCCGCCTCGCGCCGCCGCATGATCATTCCGGTCGCGTCACGGCGATGCAACGATCGGGGCGGGTCGCGCGCTCTGCCGGTCGGGAGGCGGACGATGCAGGACGACGACAAGCGCTTGGCGGCGGAGGCTGCGGTGGCCGAGGTGCGCGACGGGATGCTCGTCGGCCTGGGCACCGGATCGACGGTGCGGTTCGCGATCGAGGCGCTCGGGCGGCGGGCAGCGGAGGGGCTGGGGATCATGGCGGTCGCGACCAGCATCGACAGTGCGGCGAAGGCGGCGGCGGTGGGAATCGCGGTGCGCAACTTCGCCGATGTCGCGCGGGTCGACCTGACGATTGACGGCGCGGACGAGATCGACCATCGATTGTGGGCGATCAAGGGCGCGGGCGGCGCGATGCTGCGCGAGAAGATCGTCGCGGCGGCCTCGACCCGGATGGTGGTGATCGCCGACGCATCGAAGCGCGTCGCGGCGATCGGCGCGGCGAAGCTGCCGGTCGAGGTGCTGCCGTTCGCGCGCAGGTTCGTCACCGCGCGACTGACCGCGCTGGGCGCGGCGGTCACGGACCGCGACGGCACGACCGACAATGGCAATATCGTGCTGGACGCGCGCTTTGCGTCGTTCCCGGACGCCCGTGCGCTGGCGGCGACGCTGGACGCGACGCCGGGCGTGCTGGGGCACGGGCTGTTCCTGACCGAAGTCGATGCCGCCTATATCGCCGATGACGGTGTCGTTACGCGGCTGGAACGCGGCGGGGCGAGCGGTTAAGGGGGGCGGGACTCGGCAACCGGCATCGTGCCGGTGCGTTCGACCCCGTGACTCCCGACATGAGGATTGCATGACCGACACCGCCAGCTCGCCCGCCGGATATCACGAGGACGGCAGCCCGGAACGGCTGCAGATCGACACGATCCGCACCCTGTCGATGGACGCGGTGCAAAAGGCCAATTCGGGCCACCCCGGCACGCCGATGGCGCTGGCGCCGGTCGGCTGGACGATCTGGACGCAGTTCCTGCGCTACGACCCCGCGCACGCCGACTGGCCGAACCGCGACCGTTTCGTCCTGTCGGTCGGCCATGCGTCGATGCTGCTGTATTCGCTGCTGTATCTCGCGGGGGTCGAGGAAATCGGCGCCAATGGCGAGAAGAGCGGCAAGCCCGCGATGTCGCTGGACGACATCAAGCAGTTCCGGCAGCTTTCGTCCAAGACCCCCGGCCACCCCGAATATCGCCACACTACGGGCGTCGAGACGACGACCGGGCCGCTGGGCGCCGGGTGCGGCAATTCGGTGGGCATGGCGATCGCCGAGCGCTGGCTGGCGGCACGGTATAACCGCCCGGGCTTCGCGCTGTTCGATCACGACGTCTATGTCGTGTGCGGCGACGGCGACATGATGGAGGGCGTCTCCGCCGAGGCGGCGTCGCTGGCGGGGCATTTGAAGCTCAGCAACCTGTGCTGGATCTACGACAGCAACCAGATTTCGATCGAGGGCGACACCGACCTGGCGTTCGACGAGGACGTCGGCGCGCGCTTCCAGGCCTATGGCTGGAACGTGATCCATGTCGATGATGCCAATAACATCAAGGCGTTGACCGAAGCGCTTCAGGAATTCCGCGAGGAAACCGAGGCGCCGACGCTGATCGTCGTGAAGTCGGTGATCGGCTGGGGAAGCCCGCGCGCCGGCAGCGAGAAAGCGCATGGCGAGCCGCTGGGCGCGGAGAATATCGCCAAGACCAAGGAAGCCTATGGCTGGCCGGCCGAGGACTTCTTCGTGCCCGAGGGCGTGAAGGACGCGTTCGGCAAGGCGGTGAAGGATCGCGGCGGCAAGGCGCGCGACGAATGGGTCGCGCTGTACGAGAAGTATCGCGGTGAACATGCTGATCTGGCGGCGGAACTCGACCTGCTGCTGAAGGACGAGCTGCCCGAGGGCTGGGACAGCGAGATCCCGACCTTCGACGCGGACGAGAAGGGCGTGGCCAGCCGCGACGCGGGCGGCAAGGTGCTGAACGCGATCGTCAAGAAGGTGCCGTGGCTGCTCGGCGGCTCGGCGGACCTGTCGCCGTCGACCAAGACCGACATCAAGGGCGCGCCTTCGTTCGAGGCCGACAATTACGGCGGGACGAACCTGCACTTCGGGGTGCGCGAGCACGGCATGGGCGCGGTGGTGAACGGCATGGCGCTGTCGCACCTGCGCGCCTACGGCTCCACCTTCCTGGTGTTCCTGGATTATATGCGCGCGCCGGTACGGCTGTCGGCGATCATGGAGATCGGCGCGGTGTGGGTGTTCACGCACGACTCGATCGGCGTCGGCGAGGACGGGCCGACCCACCAGCCGATCGAGCATCTGGCGACGCTGCGCGCGATCCCCGGGCTCGACACGATCCGCCCCGGTGATGCCAACGAGGTCGCGGCGGCGTGGCGCGCGGTGATGCAGGACGCCAGCACCCCCGCTGCGCTGATCCTGTCACGCCAGGCGTTGCCGACGCTCGATCGGAGCAAGTATGCCAGCGCCGATGGCGTCGCGAAGGGCGGCTATGTGCTGGCCGACAGCGATGGCACCCCGGACGTGATCCTGATCGCGACCGGATCGGAAGTGTCGCTGGCGGTGCAGGCCTATGAGCAACTGAAGGGCGAGGGCGTGAAGGCGCGCGTCGTGTCGATGCCGAGCTGGTATCGCTACGAATTGCAGGACGCCGCCTATAAGGAGAGCGTGCTGCCCAAGGCGGTGAAGGCGCGCGTCGCGATCGAGATGGCGGGGTCGCTCGGCTGGGATCGCTACGTCGGTTACGAAGGGCGGCAGATCACGATGTCGACCTTCGGCGCGTCGGCGCCGCTCGCCAAGCTGCAGGACAAGTTCGGCTTCACGGTCGAGAACGTCGTGAAGGTGGCGAAGGAAGCGATGGCCTGACCGGTCGCGGTGGCGCCGACCGGTTCCTATATCGGTCGGCGACGCCGCTGGCGGACGAAAGACGGAATTCGGAGATCGGTATGAGCAAGCTACAGGACCTCAGCAACGCCGGCACCGCGGTGTGGCTGGACTTCGTCGACCGCAAGTTCCTGGAACAGGGCGGTCTCAAGAAGCTGGTCGATGAGGACGGGCTGACCGGCGTCACCTCCAACCCGACGATCTTCGAAAAGGCGATGGGCGCGGGCGACGCCTATGACGCGGGCTTTGCCGCGTTCGACAAGGCGAACCCCGGGGCCGAGCCGATGGCGCGGTACGAGGCGCAGGCGGTGAAGGACATCCAGGCGGCGTGCGACACGCTGCGCCCGGTCTACGACCGGCTGGACGCGAAGGACGGCTATGTCAGCCTGGAAGTGTCGCCGTATCTGGCGCTGAAGGGGCCCGAGACCGCCGAGGAGGCCGAGCGGCTGTGGCGGGCGGTGGATCGCCCCAACCTGATGATCAAGATCCCGGGCACCGACGACGGCGTGCGCGCGATCCGCGACACGATCGCCAAGGGCATCAACGTGAACGTCACGCTGCTGTTCGGGGTCGAGGCGTATAAGAAGGTCGCGCTGGCCTATGCCGAGGGGCTGGAGGAGCGCGTGTCGAAGGATATGCCGATCGAGCGGATCGCGAGCGTCGCCAGCTTCTTCGTCAGCCGCATCGACAGCAAGATCGATGACGCGATCGACGCGGGGCAGGGCGGCGACGAGGCCAAGGCGCTGAAGGGCAAGGTGGCGATCGCCAATGCCAAGCTGGCCTACGCCTGGTATCAGGAGTTCATCGCCTCGGACCGCTGGCAGAAGCTGGCGGCGAAGGGCGCGCAGCCGCAACGGCTGCTGTGGGCGTCGACGGGAACGAAGAACCCCGACTATCCCGACACGCTCTACGTCGACGAGCTGATCGGGCCGGAGACGGTCAACACGATGCCGCCCAAGACGATGGACGCGTTCCGCGATCATGGCACCGTCGCGCAGACGCTGACCAAGGACGTCAACGAGGCGCGGCACGTGATCGACGAGCAGGCGCGGCTGGGGCTCGATCTCGATGGGGTGACCAAGACGCTGGTCGACGAGGGTGTCGCGAGCTTCTCCAAGTCGTTCGACGACCTGTTGAAGGTGATCGGCGACAAGCAGCCCGCGAACGCCTGAGCGTTTGCGCGGTGACTGAGAAGGGGCGGGGGCTGGCGACGGCCCCCGTTCTTTTTCATGCGCGACGCGGGGGGCGGTGGATGATGCCCGCCCGCCTTGGCCGAGGTGCCGAACGCGTCATCTCGCGGGATGGCCTGTGCCACCATATAAAGCCAGTATTCGTGCGCCGGCAGCATGACGGTCGGACGCGTCGATCAATCGTGGCGCGAACCGGAACTTGACGGTCGCGCGACCGGCCACCAGTCTGACGCGTGCGGGCGACGATTGCTGCTGTTGCTCTTCAGGCGAGCGGCGAAACGGGGCTGATCGGTCGCGGAATTACGGGCGAGCGGAGAGGGGGAGACGATGCGCTCATTCACGTCACGCGGTCTGCGTCGCGCCGCGCTGATCCTCGGTATCGCCACCGCGACGATCGGCAGTGCGCCGGCTGGTGTCCATGCCAGGGGGCGGCCCGCCCATCGAACCCCCGCGCCCGCGAAGGAGGCGTATCTCTTCGTCTATTTCACCGGCGACTCGATTGAGGGCGAGAAGCTGCGCTTCGCGGTGTCGGAGGGGAATGACGCGTTGCACTGGCGCGAGCTGAACGGCGGGCGACCGGTGATCGAATCCACCGAGGGGACGAAGGGGCTGCGCGATCCCTTCATCCTGCGCGCGGCGGGCGGCGATCGCTTCTTCCTGCTGGCAACCGATCTGTCGGCGGCACGGACCGGGTGGGACAAGGCGACCGAGCGCGGCAGCCAGTATCTCGAGATCTGGGAGTCGCGCGATCTGGTCCATTGGGGGCGGCAGCGGCATGTGAAGGTGAACCTGCCGAACGCGGGCATGACGTGGGCGCCCGAGGCAAGCTGGGATCCGACGATCGACGCCTATGCGGTCTATTGGACGTCGAGCCTGTTCAAGGATGCGGCACGGACCAGGCCCGATGGCGACGGACCCCAGATCATGATGGCGACCACGCGCGATTTCCGCACGTTCAGCACGCCAAGACCATGGCTGAAGGCCGCCGACGTGCCGGGCATGGTCCGCGACAAAGGGCTGATCGACGCCACGGTGCTGCACGACGCAGGCCATTATTACCGGTTCACGAAGGGCACGCAGGCGCGCGGTTGCGCCTCGGCGGACGTATTCGCGCAGCGATCGCGTTCGCTGCGCGCGGGGGGCGCATCGGGACAGTGGACGTTGCTCGACCAATGTATCGGGCGCACCGCGGGGACGCCCGAGGTGGAGGGGCCGAGCATCTTCCGCGCCAATCCGGGGGACGTGAGCGGCTATCGCTATTATCTGTGGGTCGATCATTATGGCGGGGTCGGCTATATTCCGCTGGCGACCCAGTCGCTCGCGCCGCCGATCCGCTGGACCTATCCCAAGGATTTCCGCCTGCCGCGTTCGCCGCGACATGGTTCGGTGCTGTCGATCACCCGTGCGGAGCGCGACGCCTTGCTGGCGCGCTGGCGCTGACGCGTCAGGCCAGGAACGGCGCCGCGATCTCCGGTGTGATGCGGAGCAGACGACCGGCGGCGCGATCGAGCAGCGCCCAGGTGGTGACGCCCTCGACCCGGACCCTGCCGTCATCGCCCAGGAAGCGGAAATGGCGATCGAAGCGCGCGCCGCGCGGCGCGTCGGGCACCCAGGTTTCGCCCGTCACCGTTTCGCCCTCCGCGACATTGCCGCGATAGTCGATGACGTGGCGGGTGATCACCCAGATATAGGCTGCCTGATGCGCGGGCGGGGCGATCGCGTGCCAATGCGCCACCGACAGTTCCTGGATCCAGCGCACCCAGACGGCATTGTTGACATGGCCCAGTTCATCGATGTCGGCGGGCTGCGCGGTGAAGGATCGGGCGAAGGTCATGCGTGGCGCGCCTTGTACCAGCGCCAGCCGCCGAACGCGATCCCCGCCACCAGCAACCCGCCGACGACCCACCACAGATGGCGCCCGGCGGCGAGCCGGCCCAGCACGCGTTCGAAGCTGTGGCCGAAGACATAGCCGATCCCCGAGAAGATCACCCCCCAGCATGCCGCCGAGATGCCGTTGACGATCGCATAGAGCCGCGCGGATACCTGCGTCGATCCGATCGCGATCGGGCTGACGGTGCGCAGCCCGTAGAGGAAGCGGAAGACGAAGATGAAGCCGGTCGGACGCCGCTCGAACGCGGCCACCGCCTTGGCGAATGCCGGCTTCCCGCGTGCGGCGGCGATCCAGCGATGGTCGCGGAAGTGGCGCCCGGCGTAGAACCATCCCTGATCGGCGGTGAACGACCCCAAAGCGGCGACCAGCATCGCGAGCGGGAGCGACAGCAGCCCCTTGTGCGCCAGCACGCCGCCCGCGATCACCGCCGCCTCGCCCTCCAGCGCGGCACCCGCGAACAAGGCGGCCAGGCCGTAGCGGGCGACGATCACCTCGATCGTCATCGCTGCACCCGCTTCGCGCGGACGCGCGATCCGTCAGGCACACCCACGATCGGGCACGACAGGCCGCACACGCGGCCGAGAGCGACGACCTCGCCCGCCGTCACGCCTCCACGCCCAATTGCCACAGCACGAAGGCGTGTTCCTCGGCCCCCTCGCGCAGGCTTTCAAAGCGGCCCGACTTCCCACCATGCCCGGCGCCCATGTTGGTCTTGAGCAGCAGGATGTTGCGATCCGTCTTGGTCGCGCGGAGTCTGGCGGCCCATTTCGCCGGCTCCCAATAGGTCACGCGCGGATCGTTGAGCCCGCCCGAGATGAAGAGCGGCGGATATTCCTGTGCTATAACATTGTCATAGGGCGAATAGCTGCGGATCAGCGCGAAGGCCTTCGCATCCTCGATCGGGTTGCCCCATTCCGGCCACTCACCCGGCGTCAGCGGCAGTGTCTCGTCGAGCATCGTGTTGAGGACATCGACGAACGGCACGTCGGCGATCACCGCCCCCCACAGTTCGGGATCGGAGTTCACGACCGCCCCCATCAATTCGCCACCTGCCGACCGACCCGCGATCGCGATCCGCCCTGCGCTGGTCCAGCCTTGTTCGACCAGCGCCTTCGCAACGTCCACGAAGTCATTGAAGGTATTGGTTCTCTTTTCGAGCTTGCCGTCGTGGTACCATTGCTGGCCCAGATCGTCGCCGCCACGGATGTGCGCGATGGCATAGGCGAAGCCGCGGTCGAGCAGGCTGAGCCGCCCGGTCGAGAAGCCCGGCGGGATCGCATGGCCATAGGCACCGTAGGAATAGAGGAACAGCGGGCGCGAGCCGTCGCGCGGAAAGTCGTGTGGATAGACGATCGAGACGGGCACCTGGGTGCCGTCGCGCGCGGTGATCGTCAGGCGCTGCGTCGCATATTTCGCCGCGTCATAGCCGCAGGGAATCTCCTGCACCTTGAGCGTGGTGAGCGCGCCAGTGGCCGTATCATAGTCATAGACGGTGCCGGGCGTTACCATCGACTCATAGCCGAGACGCAGAACCGTCTGATCATATTCGGGATTGTCGCCGAGGCCGGCGGCGTAGCTCGCCTCGGGGAAGGTGATGCGGCGCGGCGCGACGGCAGGATCGTCGTAGGAATGGAGTTCGATCTGATCGAGCCCGTCCTCGCGTCCCTCGACGATGAAGAAGTCGCGGAAGCATTCCACGCCGGTCATGTAGAAATGCGCGGATGGGGCGATCCGCTCGGTCCATTCTCCCGGCGACGTGATCGGGGCGGTGACCAGCCGCCACATCGGATCGGTGTCGTTGGTGTGGATGAAGAGCGTATCACCGTGCGTGTCGACGTCATATTCGCGGCCTTCCTGACGCGGAGCGATCAGGATCGGTTCGGCGAAGGGATTGTCGGCGGGGTAGAGGCGGATCTCGCTGGTGACATGATCCCCCGTGCCGATGACGATCCACTTCCGGTCGCTGGTTTCGCCGACCGCGACGCGATATCCCTCGTCATCCTCATGGAAGAGTTCGACATCCTCGCCCGGATCGGTGCCGAGGCGGTGGAAGCGGGCGTTGTCGGTGCGCCATTCCTTGTTGGCGAGGCCGTACAGGAAGCCGCTGTCATCGGCGGTCCACACGATCTCCGACAACATGCCGGGGATCGTGTCGGGAAGCAGCGTGCCGGTGGCGAGATCCTTGACGTGAATGGTGAAGCGTTCCGAGCCATTGTCGTCAATGGCATAGGCGAGCTTCTTCGCATCGTTCGACACCGCGAACGCGCCGAGCCGGAAATATTCCTTGCCCTCCGCCAGCGCGGGTTCGTCGAGCAGCAGCTCGTCCGGGCCGCCCGCGACCGGCCGCCGCCACCATTGGCGGTACTGGCCGCCGGTTTCATAGGCCGTCCAGTAGAGATGGTCGCCGTCCTTCTGCGGGACGCTGCTCTCGTCCTCCTTGATACGCGCCTTCATCTCTTCGTACAGGCGGTCGACCAGCGGCTGGTGCGGCGCCATCTGTGCCTCGAAATAGGCATTCTCTTCCTTGAGATAAGCCAGCACATCCGCGTCGGTCACGTCGGGATAATTCGGATCCTTCAGCCATGCCCAGGGATCGTCGATCGAGACGCCGTGCATCGTGAAGGAATGGGGGCGGGTGGCGGCGACGGGGGGCTTCATATCGGTCATAGGTGCTTCCTAACGCGCGATCTGGCGATCCGTCACCCACTTGTCGGCACGCGTCCGTGCGCGCAGAGGGCAGGGGATGACGGTGACCACCCGCTTCGCGCCCTCGCCGACCGGGCGGCTGCACATGGGACACGCCTTCTCCGCGATCACGGCGCATGATCATGCGCGGGCGCGGGGCGGGCGCTTCCTGCTGCGGATCGAGGATATCGATGGCACACGCAGCCGCGCCGAGCATGTCGAGACGATCGTCGCCGACCTGCGCTGGCTGGGGCTGGCGTGGGACGGGGACATGGTGTGGCAGTCGGCGCGGCTCGACCATTATGCCGCCGCGCTGGAGCGGCTGCGCGCGCTGGGCCTTCTGTATCGCTGCTATTGCACGCGCGCCGAGATCGCCGAGGCGATGAGCGCGCCGCACGGGGCGGTGGCGGTCTATCCGGGAACGTGCCGGGGTGCGCCCCGGCGCGACGCGCCGCATTGCTGGCGGATCGACATGGCGGCGGCGGTGGCGCGGTGCGGCGACCTGTCGTGGACCGATCACGGCGGGCGCGTGGCGAATGAGGCACTGGCGCAGGGCGACGTGGTGCTGGCGCGCAAGGATGCGCCTGCCAGCTATCACCTGGCGGTGACGATCGACGACGCCGCGCAGGGCGTGACCGACGTGGTGCGCGGCGTCGACCTGTTCGAGGCGACGCATGTGCACCGCGTGTTGCAGGCGCTGCTCGGGCTGCCGGTGCCGCGCTGGCACCACCATGCGTTGCTGACCGGTGCCGACGGGCAACGGCTGGCCAAGCGGCATGGTGCGCCGACGCTGGCGGCGCTGCGCGAGGCGGGGGTGGACGGGGCGGCGGTGGCGGCGGCGCTGCGCGCGGGGCGATTGCCCTGATCGGCACGCGTGGGGCATTGCCGTTTGGCGCGCCGCGTCCTAGCTTTCGTTCATGAACACCTTCCTCGTCATCCTGCTGGTCGCGGCGATGATCGCCACGGTGGTCGCGCTGGTGCGCGGCATCGTCTCCTTCCTCCAGGCGTCGTCCGCGGAGGCGCGCGGGGAAGGGGGCGGACCGACGGCGGCGCAGCTGAAATCCAACCGGATGATGCAGATGCGCATCTTTTACCAGGCGCTGGCGATCCTGATCGTCGTCGTGATCCTGTTCGCCGCCGGGCGTACCTGATGGTTCGGCTGAACCGCATCTACACGCGGACCGGGGACGAGGGGACGACCGGGCTGTCAGACGGCAGCCGCATCGCGAAGACCGATGCGCGGATGCAGGCGATCGGCGACGTCGACGAGGCGAACAGCGCGATCGGCGTGGCGATCGCGGCGCTGGACGACGCGGCGCTGGTCGAGCGGCTGACGCGGGTGCAGAACGACCTGTTCGATCTGGGCGCCGATCTGGCGACCCCGGGGGACGATTATGCGCCCGGCGAGATGACGTTGCGGATCGTGCCCGCGCAGGTGGCGCGGATCGAGGCGGAGATCGATGCGCTGAACGAACATGTGCCCCCGCTGACCAGCTTCGTGCTGCCGGGCGGGGCGGCGGCCTCGCTCCACCTGGCGCGCGCGATCGTGCGGCGCGCGGAGCGGTCGGCGGTGGCGCTGGCGCCGCATGCCAACCCGCAGGCCTTGATCTACCTCAACCGTCTGTCGGATTTTCTTTTCGTCGCCTGCCGTCACGTGAACCTTAACGCAGGTGGAGACGTTCTGTGGGTTGCAGGGGCAAACCGGTAACATAGGCAGTCCCGTGCACGCCCGATCTCCCGGGTGGCTGCAGGAGGATGAGCATGGAAGCGTTGCCCCGGCACGACGTCGGGACCATGGCGTTGGGCGAACGCTATGCACGGGTGCGGCGGCTGAGCGAGGCGCTGGTCGCTCCGCTGTCCGATGCCGACGCCACGGTGCAGTCGATGGACGACGCCTCGCCCGCGAAATGGCATCTGGCGCACACGACCTGGTTCTTCGAGACGTTCGTGCTGCGCGACCACGTGCGCGGCTATCAGCGGCACGACGAGCGGTTCCCCTTCCTGTTCAACAGCTATTACGAGGCCGAGGGGCGGCGGCACGCGCGCGGGCGGCGCGGCATGGTGACTCGCCCGACACTGGACGAGGTGCTGGAATATCGTGCCGCCGTCGACAGCGCGCTGCTGATGGTGATCGACGATTTGCCCGAGGCGGCGCGCACGCTGGTGTCGCTGGGGTGCCATCACGAGGAGCAGCATCAGGAGCTGCTGATCACCGACATGCTGCACTTGTTTTCCGAAAACCCGCTGGAGCCGGCGATCTGGCCGGGTGCGCGCAAGGTGCCGGTGGCGATGCCGGGCGCGATCGGGTGGATCGAGAGCGCGGAGCGGGTGGTCGAGATCGGGCATGACGGACGCGCCTTCGCGTTCGATTGCGAGGGGCCGCGCCACCGCGCGCTGATCCCGGCGCATGCTATCGCGGATCGCACGATCACCAATGGCGAATGGGCGGCGTTCATCGCGGATGGCGGTTATCGCGACGCGCGGCTGTGGCTGTCGGACGGCTGGGCCTGGGTGCAGCGCGGAGGAATCGGCGCGCCGCTGTACTGGGAGGAACGCGACGGGGCGTGGACGCGCTTCGGGCTGGACGGGCGGCGTGCGATCGATCCCGCCGCCCCGGTGACGCACGTCAGCTTCTACGAGGCGGATGCCTATGCGAGCTGGGCCGGCGCGCGACTGCCGACCGAGTTCGAGTGGGAAGCCGCCGCCGCCCCGCACGATGCGCACGCGGGCAACCAGCTCGACGCGGCGGGAACGGTGGAGCCGCGACCGGCGGCGGGCGGGCCGGCGTTCTTCGGCGACGTGTGGGAATGGACCGGATCGGCATATCGCCCCTATCCCGGCTTCCGGCCGGTCGAGGGCGCGGTCGGCGAATATAATGGCAAGTTCATGAACGGGCAGTTCGTGCTGCGCGGCGGGAGCTGCGCCACGCCACGCGGCCATGTGCGCGCGTGCTACCGTAACTTCTTCTACCCGCATCAGCGCTGGCAGTTCACCGGCGTGCGGCTGGCAAAGGATCTGTGATGCTGAAACCCGAAGCCGAAGACGGACAGATGACGCTGGCCGATCCGCAGTTTCGTGCCGACGTGCTCTCCGGGCTGGAACGACGTCCACGCGCGATCCCCGCGCGCTGGTTCTACGATCATCGCGGATCGCAATTGTTCGAACAGATCACCGACCTGCCCGAATATTATCCGACGCGCACCGAAACCGCGTTGCTGCACGCGCTGTGCCCCGAGGTGCGCGAGATCGTCGGCGAGGGCCGCGCGGTGGTCGAGTTCGGGTCCGGATCGTCGACCAAGACGCCGGTGCTGCTGCGATGCGTGAAGCCGTCCTCCTACGTGCCGATCGATATCTCGGGCGACTTCCTGCGGCAGTCCGCGCGCGAATTGTCGGATGCGTTCCCCGAGCTGCTGGTGCTGCCATTCGAGGCGGATTTCACGCGGCCGCTGACGCTGCCGCACGCCATCGCCGACGCGCCGAAGCTGGGGTTCTTCCCCGGATCGACGATCGGCAACCTGACCCCGCTGGCGGCGATCGACCTGCTCCGCGCGATGCGCGCCTCACTGGGAGAGGGGGCGATGCTGCTGATCGGGATGGACCGGATCAAGGATCCGGCGGTGCTGGTCCCGGCCTATGACGATGCGGCGGGCGTGACGGCGGCGTTCAACCGCAACCTGCTGGAGCGGATCAACCGCGAGCTGGATGCGACGGTGCCGGTCGAGGCGTTCGCGCACGAGGCGCGGTGGAACGACGACCGCGCACGGATCGAGATGCATCTGGTCGCGACGCAGGATGTCGACTTCACGGTCGAGCAGCGCCCCTTCGCGATGGCGGCGGGCGAATCGATCCACACCGAGAACAGCCACAAATATGGCGAGCGCGATGCGCGAATCCTGCTGCGGGCCGGCGGGTGGACCCCGGTGCGCGAGTGGACCGATGCCGAGGGCAAGTTCGCGGTGATCCTGGCCGAGGCGCAGGCCGAACGGCCCGCGCCCTAAGGGAGCGTCGCCGCGACCGGCAGATCAGTCGCGGCGCACGCCCACCACGCTGAACGGGCGCGGCTCGACCGGCGGGATCGCGCTGTCGTTCAACTCGCATTGCCAGAAGCCGACGTCGATCCACCGCCCCTGCTTGTAGCCGATCTCGCGATAGACGCCCGCGCGGCGGAAGCCGACCGACTCGTGGAGGGTGATCGACGCGTCGTTGGGGAGGGTGACGACCCCGATCGCCTGCGTGAACCCTTGCGCGCGCAATGTATCGACGAGCGCCTCGTACAGCAGCCGCCCGACCCCCTGGCCATGCGTGGCACCGGCGACATAGATCGAGGTTTCGACGACATAGCGATAGGCGGGCCGATCGCGAAAGCGCGTGGCATAGGCGTAGGCGAGCACCGCATCGTCGGTGGTGGCGACCAGCCAGGGATAATAGCCATCCGACGCCGCGATCCGATCCCGCATCGCGACCGCGTCGGGCGCCTCGCTTTCGAACGACACGGTGCCCGACAGGACGAACGGCGCGTAGATCGCGGCGATCGCGGCGGCATCCTCGCCGGTAGCGGCGCGGATCGTGATCGGCCCCTGCACCATTACAGCCCCAGCCGCGCGACGACGAGCTGCCACAGGTTGCGATCCTCAGGCCGTGCCGCGATCGGCCCCAGCCCGACGCATTCCAGACATTGCGCGCGCACCGCCGCGCCGCTCAGCATCCGCTTCGCATCGCCCAGCGCGGAGGCGAACGCCTGCTGCCGTTGCCATGCCAGCCGCGACAGCGCGTCGGCGGGGGCGGCGGCATCGTCATCCTCCTCCTGACCGGCGATCTGCTGCGCGATCTGCGCCGCGAAGCCCGGCTTCTTTTCCAGCCACACCGGCTGCGCATCGTCCAGCTTCGCGCGCTTCGCCGCTTCCGCGACGGCATCGTCCAGCCCGCCGAAGCGATCGACCAGCCGCAGTTGCTGCGCGATGCCGCCGATCCACACACGACCCTGGCCGATTTCGTTCACGCGCGCGATCGGCAGCTTGCGCGATTGCGACACGCGGGTGAGGAACTGGAGATAGCCATGCTCGATCCCCGACTGGACGATCGCGTCCAGCTCCGGCGTGGTGCCGCCCAGCACGTCGGGCTGGCCGGACAGCGGGGTGGTCTTCACCCCGTCGGTCGACAGGCCGATCTTCTTCAGCGTGTTCTCAAAGGTGGGGATGATCCCGAAGATGCCGATCGAGCCGGTGATCGTGCCGGGTTCGGCGAAGATCACGTCGGCGGGGGTAGACACCCAATAGCCGCCGGATGCCGCCAGCCCGCCCATCGACACGACGATCGGCAGGCCGCGACGCTTGGCCTCCAGGATCGCCAGCCGGATCTTTTCCGACGCCATCACCGATCCGCCGGGCGAATCGACGCGGACGACCAGCGCCTTCAGGTCGTTCTCGGCCAGCCCGTCGTACAGCAGCTTCGACACGGTATCGCCCGCCGCCTTGCCGGGGCCGCCCTCGCCATCGACGATCTCGCCCGCGATGGTCAGCACGCCGACCTTGCCCTTCTTGGGCAGCGGATGCGCGGCGACATAGGCATCGTAGCGGATCGTGCGGAACCAGCCCGCCGGCTTCTTGTCGTCGCCGCCCGCCAGCGCCGCCACACGGCGCCCGAACGCGACGCGATCGCCCAGCTTGTCGATCAGCCCGGTGGCGACATTGGCGCGCGCGACGTCGCCCTGGACGCCGGCGATCAGTTGCGCCGGGTTCGACAGCCACGGCGCCAGTTGCGCCTTGGGCCGCGCGGTTCCCACCGCCTCACGCCATTGATCGAAGAGCGCGCCGTAGAGCGCCTGGCTCGCCTCGCGCGCCTCCGGGCTCTGGTCGGTACGGGTATAAGGCTCGACCGCCGACTTGAACTTGCCGACGCGATAGACGTGCGCGTTGACGCCCAGCTTGTCGATCAGCCCCTTGTAGAACAACTGGTTGCCGCCCGGGCCCGCGAAGATCGTGCCGCCCAGTGGGTCCATCCACACTTCGCTGGCCGCCGAGGCGAGGCGATAGCCGCCATCGGTATAGGCGGTCGCGAACGCCAGCACCGGCTTGCCGGCGGTGCGCGCGCGCAGCAACGCGGCCTGCACCTCGCCCAGCACCGCCGGATAGGCGCCGCCGAAGCGATCGAGATCGAGCACGATCGCCTTCACCCGATCGTCGGTGCGCGCGGCATCGATCGTGCGCAGCACGTCGCGCAGGCGATATTGCTTGCCGACCTGCTGCCCGCTGACCAGCGCGGTCAGCGGCACCTCCTCGGGCTGTTCGACGATCGGGCCGTCGAACTTCAGCACCAGCGCGCCGTCGCCGATCGACGCCGGGCGCTGACGCGCGTTGAGCGCGGCGAAGATCGCCGCGAAGAACAGCAGCATCGCGACGAGCACCAGCGCGTCCTTGATCCCGACCAGCAGCTTCCAGGCGCCGCGTACCAGCTTCATCGTTCCTGCCACCTTCGTTGCGTGCGCCCGACCGTAGCGCGACGTGTATCATGGCGGCAATACGCTTTGGTGGTAAAGGTCGCACCGGCGCGTCGTTCCCGGCGACGGCCCGTCGTCACCTCGCCACGCTCGCAATGCCGGCGTGGCTCGGCTAGGGGCTCGCGTGATGAACGCGCACGCCACCCTCGCGCCGCTGACGCAGGCGCCGCCGCCGACGTGGACGGCGGAGTTGCGCGCGCTGTTCGCGCTGGCCGGGCCGCTGATCGGCGCCAACCTGCTCCAGATGGCGGTGTTCGCGGTCGACGTCGTGTTCGTCGCGCGGCTGGGGCCGGTGGAGTTCGCTGCGGCGACGCTGGGCGTGTTCTTCTTCCACATCCTGGGCTTCGGGCTGATCGGAATGGTGGGCGCGGCCGAGCCGCTGATCGCCGCCGCGCTGGGCCGGCGCGTCGGGGCGGTGCGGCAGGTGCGCCGCTCGTTCCGGATGGCGATGTGGCTGGCGGTGCTGGGATCGCTGGTGGTGATGGCGGTGATGAATTGCGCCGCGCCGCTGCTGCGGCTGGCCGGACAGGATCCGGCGGTGGCGGCGCGCGCGGGAGCGTTCTGCCGCATCCTGTCGCTGGCGGTGCTGCCCGCGGTGATGGCGGCGCTGATCCGGTTGACCGCCGCCGCGCTGGGGCGGCCCGGCTGGGCCTTGGCGGTGACCGCGCTGGCGCTGGGCGTCGCGATGCTCGGCAATTGGTGCCTGGTATTCGGCCATGCCGGCTTCTCGGCATTGGGGCTGGAGGGATCGGCGCTGTCGAGCGTGATCGTCTCCTTCGCCACCTGTGCCGCTTACCTCGCGATCCTGCTCACCGATCGCAAGCTGCGGCGTTTCCGGCTACTCGGCAAATGGTGGCGCGCCGAATGGTCGCGCATGGCGGAGATCGCGCGGCTGGGCGCGCCGATCGCGCTCGGCTGGATGGCGGAGGGCGGGCTGTTCGGCGGCGCCGGGCTGCTGATGGGGCTGATCTCGGTCACCGCGATCGATGCGCATGCGGTGGCGCTGAACATCGCCGCGATCGCGTTCCAGATCCCGTTCGGGCTGGCGCAGGCGGGCACGATCCGCGTCGGCTTCGCCTTCGGCGCGGGCGACCGGGCATGGATCGCGCGGGCGGGCAATGTCGCGATCGTGTCCGGTATCGTGGTGATGGTGCTGAGCGCGTCGGTGTTCTGGGCGGTGCCGCACTGGCTGGTGCGGCTCTACGTCGATCCGGTGCGCGAGGCGAACGTGGCGACGCTGGCGGTGCACCTGCTGGGGATCGCGGCGATCTTCCAGCTGGTCGACGGCGCGCAGGCGGTCGCCGCCGGCGTGCTGCGCGGGGTGCAGGACACGCGCGTGCCGATGCTGATCCAGGTCTCCGGCTATTGGGGGGCGGGGTTCGGCACCGCGCTGTTGCTCGGCTTCTGGCTCGGCTGGGGCGCGGCGGGGATCTGGTGGGGGCTGGCCACCGGACTGGGCGTGGTCTCCGCGCTGCTCATCTGGCGCTGGTCGGCGCGCGAGCGGCTGCATCTGACCCCGCATACCGCCTGATCCCACGCACGGACCGGCGGACGGTTCCACAAATTTCTCGGCGGGGGCGTTGACCCCGGCAGGGACCGCCCACATATGCGTGGCGCTGGCACTCGGGGGCTCTGAGTGCCAAAGAACTGTCACATGCCTTCAGAGAGGTACTGAGCAATGAACTTTCGTCCGTTGCACGACCGCGTTCTCGTCCGCCGCGTCGAGGCGGAAGAGAAGACGGCCGGCGGGATCATCATCCCCGACACCGCAAAGGAAAAGCCGCAGGAAGGCGAAGTCGTCGCCGCCGGCGCCGGCGCCAAGAACGACAAGGGCGAGCTTGCCCCGCTCGACGTCAAGGCCGGGGACCGCATCCTGTTCGGCAAGTGGTCGGGCACCGAGGTCAAGGTCAACGGTGAAGACCTGCTCATCATGAAGGAATCGGACATCCTCGGCATCATCGCCTGAGCCGTCCGACCGCCTCAACTTTCTCAACATTCGTTCATCTGAAAGGGTAGCCACATGGCAGCCAAGGACGTGAAATTCGGCCGCGACGCGCGTGAGCGCATCCTGCGCGGCGTCGACATCCTCGCCGACGCGGTGAAGGTCACGCTGGGGCCGAAGGGCCGCAACGTCGTGATCGACAAGAGCTTCGGCGCGCCCCGCATCACCAAGGACGGTGTGTCGGTCGCCAAGGAAATCGAGCTCAAGGACAAGTTCGAGAACATGGGCGCGCAGATGGTGCGCGAAGTGGCCTCGAAGACCAACGACATCGCGGGTGACGGCACCACCACCGCCACCGTGCTGGCGCAGGCGATCGTCCGCGAGGGCATGAAGTCGGTCGCGGCCGGCATGAACCCGATGGACCTGAAGCGCGGCATCGACCTCGCGGTCGTCAAGGTCGTCGCCGACATCCAGGCGCGCTCCAAGCCCGTCTCGGGCTCGCAGGAAGTCGCGCAGGTCGGCATCATCTCGGCCAACGGCGACAAGGAAGTCGGCGAGAAGATCGCGGAAGCGATGGAGAAGGTCGGCAAGGAAGGCGTCATCACCGTCGAGGAGGCCAAGGGTCTCGAATTCGAGCTGGACGTCGTCGAGGGCATGCAGTTCGACCGCGGCTATCTGTCGCCGTACTTCATCACGAACCCTGAGAAGATGCAGGTCGAACTCAACGACCCGTACATCCTGATCCACGAGAAGAAGCTGTCGTCGCTGCAGGCGATGCTGCCGATCCTCGAGGCCGTGGTGCAGTCGGGCCGCCCGCTGCTGATCATCGCCGAGGACATCGAGGGCGAGGCGCTGGCCACGCTGGTCGTCAACAAGCTGCGCGGTGGCCTGAAGGTCGCGGCGGTGAAGGCACCGGGCTTCGGCGATCGTCGCAAGGCGATGCTGGAAGACATCGCGGTCCTGACCAAGGGCGAGGTCGTCAGCGAGGATCTGGGCATCAAGCTCGAGACCGTGACGCTGGGCATGCTGGGCACCGCCAAGCGCGTGACGATCGACAAGGACAACACCACCATCGTCGATGGCGCGGGTGATGCGGAGTCGATCAAGGGCCGCACCGAGGCGATCCGTCAGCAGATCGAGGTGACCACCTCGGACTATGACCGCGAGAAGCTGCAGGAGCGTCTGGCGAAGCTCGCCGGTGGCGTCGCGGTGATCAAGGTCGGCGGTTCGACCGAGGTCGAGGTGAAGGAGCGCAAGGATCGCGTCGACGACGCGCTGCATGCGACCCGCGCCGCGGTCGAGGAAGGCATCGTCCCGGGCGGCGGCACCGCCCTGCTGTACGCGTCGAAGGCGCTCGAGGGCCTGACCGGTGAGAACGACGACCAGACGCGCGGCGTCGACATCGTCCGCAAGTCGCTGACGTCGCTGGTCCGCCAAATCGCGCAGAACGCCGGTCACGACGGTGCGGTGGTGTCGGGCAAGCTGCTCGATGGCAACGACACGTCGCTCGGCTTCAACGCCGCGACCGACACCTATGAGAACCTGGTCCAGGCCGGCGTGATCGATCCGACCAAGGTCGTGCGCACCGCGCTGCAGAACGCCGCCTCAGTGGCCGGTCTGCTGATCACCACGGAAGCGACCGTGTCGGAACTGCCCGAGGACAAGGCTCCGGCCATGCCCGCCGGCGGCGGCATGGGCGGCATGGGCGGCATGGACTTCT
>CAJYSA010000092.1 GCA_913777325.1 uncultured Sphingomonas sp.
AGCATCCGCTGCGTGACCGCGAAGCCGCCGAAGATGTTGATGCTGGCCAGCACCACCGCCAGCAGCCCCAGCCACTTGCCGCCGAGGCTGCCTGCTGCGGCACTGGCGATCAGCGCGCCGACGATGATGACCGAGGAGATCGCGTTGGTCACCGCCATCAACGGCGTGTGCAGCGCGGGGGTGACCGACCAGACGACATAATAGCCGACGAAGCACGCCAGCACGAAGATCGACAGGATCGCGATGAAGTCCATGACAATTCCCTTGCTCAGCGCGTCGCCGGCGCGCGGTGTGGCGTGGCCGGTCGCATCATCTGTTGGCCGGTGCCGAGGCGACCGCGCGGTCGCGCAGCGCCACCATGTCGGCGAAGAGCCGGTCGCCCTCCGCGAAATAGTCGTCGCGATCGGTCTTGGCGGCGGCGGCGACGCGGCGCGCCTCCACGCGCGCCGCGCGACGGCGGGCCGCCGCGCTCATCGCGCGCGGCGCCGACGTGGCGACCGGCAGCGGCGCGGCGCAATCGTAGACGGTGCGACGATCGTGCCGAACGCGATCGGCCACCGCGCGCGCGTAGACCTCCGCCAGCTTCGTCCCCTGCAGCGAGCGAACGAAGGCGGCATCGCGGTCGGCATGGCGCGCGACATAGGCCTGGGTCGTGGCGGGATCGCAATGCGGCACCACGAACATCTGGTAACGATCGACCAGATCGTGGAACGCCTTGCGATCCGCCTTGTCCACGGGCGCCGCCTGTGCCGTGGACGCCAGCAGCAGCCCGCACACCAGCGCCGCCGCGCCGCGCGTCACGACAGCAGCCGCGCGTTGACCACCTGCCCGTTGCTGGTCAGCCGGATCGCGTCGCCGATCTCGGCATCCAGCACCGGGCGCCCCTGTTCCTTGTCCCAGAAGGTGGACAGGAAATTGTAGAGGTTGCGCGCGAACAGCGCCGACGCGTCGGCGGGCAGCCGGCCGGCGACGTTGCGGTGGCCGACGATCTTGACGCCGTGGCGCTCCACCACCTCGCCCGCGACCGCGCCCTCGACATTGCCGCCCTGTTCCACCGCCAGATCGACCAGCACCGACCCTGGGCGCATCGATGCCAGTTGCGCATCGCTGACCAGTCGGGGCGCGGGGCGCCCCGGGATCAGCGCGGTGGTGATCACGATATCCTGCTTCGCGATGTGCGCCGAGACCAGCTCCGCCTGCGCGGCCTGATATTCGGGCGACATCTCTCCGGCATAGCCGCCCGAGCCCTCACCCTCGATCCCGGCGACGTTCTCGACGAAGATCGGCTTGGCGCCGAGCGACTGGATCTGCTCCTTCGTGGCGGAGCGCACGTCGGTGGCCGACACCTGCGCGCCGAGCCGCCGCGCGGTGGCGATCGCCTGCAGCCCCGCGACGCCGACGCCCATGACGAACACGCGCGCGGCGCTGACCGTGCCCGCCGCCGTCATCATCATCGGGAAGGCGCGGCCATATTCGGCGGCGGCGTCCAGCACCGCCTTGTAACCGGCGAGGTTCGACTGCGACGACAGGATATCCATCGACTGCGCGCGCGTGATGCGCGGCATGAATTCCATCGCCAGCGCCTCCAGCCCGGCCGCGGCATAGCCATCGACGCGCGCACGCTCGCCGAACGGATTCAGCCCGGCGACGATCCACGCACCCGGTGCGACGCCCGACAGCGATGCGGGGTCCGGCCCCTGCACGCCCAGCACGATCCCGGCGCCCGCCAGCGTCGCCGTGCGGTCGCCGATCGTGGCGCCGGCGGCGGCATAATCCGCATCGGCGAACGATGCCGCCGCACCCGCGCCCTGCTCCACCGCGACGCTCGCGCCGAGCGCCGCGAATTTCTTCACCGTCTCCGGCGTCGCCGCGACGCGACGTTCGCCGGGCGCCTGCTCCGTTACGACCGCAATCCTCACCACGGGACTACGAGATCAGCCAGATGACGAGAAAGGCGATCAGAAAACAGGCGATCGCACCATATTTGAGCAAGCCGATGATGCTCGTATACGTTGCCTCATGTGCCTTCAGATCGGCAGGTTCGGCCATGATGATCCCCTTCCCCGTGTCGTTGCGCGCGACCGTAATCGGCACGCCCGCAACAGGCAATACGGCGCATGCAAGATGACAGTTCGGTTTAAGCCGCCCTTTACTCCGGTGCGATAGGGCAGCATCGGACGAAACATGGGGCCGGGCCTGAACATGACGCGCAACGGACAACGTCTGCTGATGCTGATCGACGCCGACGCGGGGCGGCGGCGCACCGTCGCCACGATCGCGGGGCGCGGCGGGTGGCGGACGATCGGCGCGGACGATGCCGCCGCCGCGCTGGCGACGCTGGCCACCGAGGACGGGATGCAGCTGGACGCGATCCTGCTGGATCACGGCGCCGAGGAGGTGGAGCCCGCCCCGCTGATCGCGCAGCTGCGCGCCTATCGCCCGCAACTGCCGATCCTGCTGCTGACCGCGCATGCCTCGGTTTCCAGCGCGGTCGACGCGATGCGATCGGGCGCGACGGATTATCTCAGCAAGCCGCTGGCACCCGAGCGTTTGCTCCACGCGCTGGAGGCAGCGGTGGGCGCGACCACCAGTGGCGAACTGCGTCCGCTGACCGAAAAGATCCCGGCGATGCTGGGCTTCGACGAGATCGTGGGGACCGCGCCCGAATTCCGCGCGGCGATGGGGATCGCGGCCAAGGCGGCGCGCGCGCGGGTCGCGGTGCTGATCGAGGGCGAGAGCGGCGTCGGCAAGGAAGTGGTGGCGGAGGCGATCCACGCCGCCTCGCCGCGCGCGTCGTTCGAGCGCATCACGGTGAACTGCGCGGCGGTGGCGGCCAATTCGGTCGCCAGCGAATTGTTCGGGCACGAACCCGGTGCCTTCGCGGGCGCGTTCGAGCGGCGGCAGGGCCGTTTCGTCGCGGCGCACGGCGGCACCCTGTTCCTGGACGAGGTGGATTGCCTGCCGCTGGACGCGCAGGCGCTGCTGATGCGCACGCTGCACAGCGGCGAGGTGCTGCCGCTGGGCGCCCGCCATGCGCAGGCGGTGGACGTGCGCGTGATCGCGGCGACCAACAAGCGCCTGGCGGACGAGGTGGCGGCGGGGCGTTTCCGCGAAGACCTGTACTTCCGCCTGAACGCGGTGACCGTGCCGATCCCGCCGCTGCGCGAACGGGCCGGCGATATCCCGGCGCTCGCCCGCCACCTGCTGCAACGGATCGCGAGCCAGCCGGGGCTGCGCCAGCTGAACATCACCGACGACGCGTTGACGTTGCTGATGCTCTACGACTGGCCGGGCAACGTCCGCCAGTTGCAGAACGCGCTGTTCCGCGCCGCGGTGCTATGCGAGAGCGACACGCTGACCCGCGCAGACTTCCCGCAGATCGCGGCGCTGGGCAACCGCCCGGCCCCGCGTGCGCGGGGCGATGCGCCGGGCGTCGCGCTGTTCGGTGCCGACGGCCATATGCGGGCGTTGGAGGAGATCGAGGCCGATATCATCCGACTGGCGATCGCGCATTATCGCGGACGAATGACCGAGGTGGCGCGCCGGCTGGGGATCGGCCGTTCGACGCTGTACCGCAAGTTGAGCGAGCTGGGGATCGACACCGCCGCCTGATCGCGGCACGCTGCGCGGCATGACGACGACCTTCGCCGATCGGGCCTATCTGGTTACCGGCGCCGCCTCCGGAATCGGGCGGGCGACCGCCGAGCATCTGGCGCGCCACGGCGCCGCGCGGCTGGTGCTGGCGGACCGGGACGCGGCGGCGTTGGCGCGCATCGATCTGGGCTGCACGATCGACCTGCTGCCGGGCGATGTCGCCGACGAGGCCTTGTGGGCGCAGGCCGCACCGGTGCTGGCCGGGATCGACGGCGCGGTGATCAACGCCGGGGTGGCCGGCGCGGGTGCGATCGCGGACCTGCCCTTCGCGGAATGGCGGCGCATCCTGTCGGTCAATCTGGATGGCGCGTTCCTGACGATGCGCGCGGCGATGCGCGCGATGGCGGGACGCGCGGGCGCGATCGTGGCGGTGGCCTCCGCCGCCGGGATCAAGCCCGAGCCCGGCGTCGCCGCCTACGGCGCGTCCAAGGCCGGGCTGATCCAGATGGTGAAGGTCGCCGCGAAGGAGGGCGCGGCCCAGCGGCTGCGGGTCAACGCCATCGCGCCCGCCGGGGTAGAGACGCCAGTGTGGGACGCGGTGCCGATGTTCGCGGACCGGGCCGCCGCGATCGGGCGCGAGGCGGCGTTCGCGGAACTGGCGGCACTGGCGACGCCGCTGGGCCGTTATGCCAAGGCGGAGGAAATCGCGGCGCAGATCGCCTTCCTGCTGTCCGACGCCGCGGCGCTGATGACCGGTACGATTCTGGTCAGCGACGGCGGCTATACGCTGTAGAAAGCCCGCAGCCTCGCGATCAATCCAGGGGCGCGCGGCCCGCGGCGACCCATTGCCTCACCACAGCACGCCGGTCTTGTCCGGCACCATCGGCTCGGGCGCCTCGTCGCCGATCGATTGCAGCAGATCGATCTCGATCGTGCGACACATCGCGTTCAGCGGCAGATCGTGGACCGTGTTGGCGAACGGATCGACCAGATCGTCACCGATCGCCAGCACCGCGAGGAACATGAGCCCCGCCACCGTCGAGCCGAGCGGGGTGGCGAACCCCAGTGTCTCGACCAGCCCGATCGGCAGCAAGATGCAGAACAGGTGCGTGAAGATCGTCGGGAAGAATCGGTACTGGTTCGGCAGCGGCGTGTTTTTCAGCCGCTCCATGCCGCCCTGCGCATTGGCGATATCGATCAGCACGCTTTCCATCGAGGTTTGCTGGATGGTGTCGATCCACCCCTTCTCCCGCGCCTCGTTGATGCGGCGACCGGTGCCGTCGACGATGCCGTTGGCGGTGTTGGTGCGCGACAGCGCGAAGTCCGCCTCTCCCTTCGACAGGAAGCGCAGCACCTCGTCGTCGACCTTCTGCTTGCGCAACTGACAGCGTAGCGCGTTCACATAGGCGATCTGGCGCAGCACGATCGTGCGCTTCATGTCGCGCGCGTCGGGATCGGGCAGGAAGTTGCGCGCGGCACGTGCTAGGTTGCGGCTCGCGTTGATCATCAGCCCCCAGAGCGAGCGGCCTTCCCACCAACGCTGATACGCGGAGTTGCTGCGGAAGCCGAGGAACAGCGCCAGAGCCGAGCCGAACAGCGTGAGCGGCAGTTCGGGCGCGTGGAACGGCAGCACGAAATAGGTGATGGTGACGATCACATCCCAGACGAACAGGATGAGCAACGGCTTCCAGACCTCGCGGACGATCTGGGTAAGGCGGGGGACGGCGGTAACGATCATGCGCGGCTAACGCGCATCATTGCGATCCGTTGCCCATTTCATTTCATTGCCGTCACGACACCGGTGACAGCGCCCGATCGCGCAATCCCCGCCAGATCCGCAGCGCCTGAATCGTCTCCGCAACGTCATGGACGCGCAGCAACTGGACGCCGGCGTTCGCCCCGGCCAACGCCAGCGCGACCGATCCGCCCAGCCGCCGCTCGACCGGCGCCTCATGATCCAGCGCGCCGATCAAACGCTTGCGGCTGGCCCCCAGCATGATCGGGCAGCCGAGCCCGTGGAAGATCGCCAGGCCGTTCACCAGCGCGAGATTGTCGGCCAGCGACTTGCCGAAGCCGATGCCGGGATCGACCATGATCCGCGCGCGATCGATGCCCGCCGCCTCGACCGCCGTGACCCGCGCGTCCAGCCAGTCGAACACCTCGGTCACGACATCACGATAGCTGGGGCGCCCGTGGCCGCCCTGCTTCGGATCGGGCGAATGCATCAGGATGACCGGGGCGCCCGCGCGCGCGACGATCGCCGGCGCGCGATCGTCCCACAACAGCGCGGACACGTCGTTGACGATCCCGGCCCCCGCCGCCAGCGCGGCCTCCATCACCGCGCCCTTGCGCGTATCGACCGACACCAACGCGCAACCCCGTGCCAGCCGCTCCACCACCGGGGCGACTCGGCGCGCCTCGTCCTCCTCCCACACCAACGCCGCGCCGGGGCGGGTCGATTCACCGCCGACGTCGATCACCGCCGCGCCCGCCGCCGCCATCTCCATGCCGGCCGACGCGGCGCCGGCGGGATCGTCGACATGCGCACCACCGTCCGAAAAGCTGTCCGGCGTGATGTTGAGGATCGCGGCGACCTGCGGCTGATCGAAGCGCAGCGTGCGCGGGCCGAGCACCCATGGCGCGCGGGGCGCGACGATGCGCGCGTGGAGCATGGCGGCACGTTCGCCGAGCCGTGCGACGTCGCCGACCGGGACGATGCGGCGCCCGGCGGGCTCGATCACCTCATAAGCGGTGAACCACTGCAACCCTCCGGCCAGCCGCGCGACATGACCATCGGGATAGGCGAAGGGGGCGTCGGTGAAGTGGATCGGGCGCAGGTGCATGACGTTGGCTCCCCCCTCCCGTTCGAGGGAGGGGCTCAGGTCAGGGCTGGGTGGCGAGCAGGTAGGTCTGGCGCAGCGTGTCGATCGGCTTCAACGCCCCCTCCGCCTCGTAATGCCAGAACGTCCAGCCGTTGCACGCCGGCGCGCCCTGCACCGTCGAGCCGACCTTGTGGATCGAGCCGCTGGCGCCGCAGGGGGACGATAGCGAGCCATCGGCGCGCACCATCGCCTGCCAGCGGCGCTTGGTGTCGACCAGCATCGTGCCCGGCGTCAGATAGCCGTTCTCGACCAGCACCCCGAAGGCGACCTTCGGCTGCGACTTCGGGCTCTGCATGGTCGCCAGCGCCGATTCGTCGAGCGGAAGGGCCGCCGCGATCCGCTCCTGCGCGGCCTCGATATAGTCGCCTTCGCGCTCGATCCCGATCCAGCGCCGCCCCAGCCGCTTGGCGACCGCGCCGGTGGTGCCGGTGCCGAAGAACGGATCGAGCACCACGTCGCCCGGCTTCGTGCAGGCCAGCAGGATGCGGTACAGCAGCGCCTCCGGCTTCTGCGTCGGGTGGACCTTCACCCCGCCCTTCTTCAGCCGCTCCCCGCCGCCGCAGATCGGGAATTCCCAGTCAGACCGCATCTGAAGTTCGTCGTTCAACGTCTTCATGCTGCGATAATTGAAGGTATAGCGCGCCTTCTCGCCCTTCGACGCCCAGATCAGCGTTTCGTGCGCGTTGGTGAAGCGGGTGCCGCGGAAGTTGGGCATCGGATTGGCCTTGCGCCACACGATATCGTTGAGGATCCAATAGCCGAGGTCCTGCACCGCCGCGCCGACGCGGAAGATGTTGTGATAGCTGCCGATCACCCAGATCGTGCCGTTGTCCTTCAGGATGCGGTGCGCCTCAGCCAGCCATGCGCGGGTGAAGGCATCATATTGCGCGAAGGTGTCGAACTTGTCCCAGTCGTCGGTGACCGCATCGACATGGCTGCCGTCGGGCCGGAACAGCTCGCCGCCGAGCTGCAGATTGTAGGGCGGATCGGCGAAGATCATGTCGACCGACTTGGCCGGCAGCGCCTTCATCTGCGCGATGCAATCCCCGCGCAGGATCGCGTCGAGCGGCAGCACCACCGGCGTCTCCGCCGCGGTGGCGCGACGCCCGCGCGCGACCTTTTCCATAACCCCCATCGAACCCATGCTCCCCGTTTCCGATCGCCAAAAGGGCGGGAAACCACGAGTCCGTCAAGAGTCGTGCGGTGAGGCGAGTCGTGAGGCCGGTCGTTGTCAAGGCGGAACAAGAAGAGCCCGGATCCACATGTTGAGTCATCAGCGACTCGCGAGACTCAACCGGTGGTGGTGTGGCCGAAATGACTCAGAACGGCAAAACGCATTGCGCGACCGGCGCGAAGCTGCGGCGGTGGAGCGGCGACGGCCCGTGTTCGCGCAGCGCGGCGAGATGCTGCGCGCTGCCATAGCCCTTGTTCGCGTGCCATCCGTAATGCGGATGTGATTCGGCGGCGGCGATCATGATCTGGTCGCGCGTGTGCTTCGCGACGATCGAGGCGGCGGCGATCGAGCGGCTATGCGCGTCACCCGAGACGATCGCGGTCGCGGCATAGCCCCAGCGCGGCAGGCGGTTGCCGTCGACCAGCACATGGCCGGGCGCGCAGCCGAGCACCTCCGCCAGCCGGTCAACCGCCAGCGTCATCGCCTTCATCGTCGCCCAATAGATGTTGAGCGTGTCGATCTCCGCCGGCTCGACGATCCCGACGCCCAATGCCGCGCAATCGGTGAGCCGGGCACAGAGCCGCGCGCGTTCGGCGGCGGACAGCTTCTTCGAATCGTCGATGCCGCGCGGCACGCCCTTTGCTGGCAGGACCAGTGCGCAGGCGACGACCGGCCCGGCAAGCGGACCCCGCCCCGCTTCGTCCACCCCGGCGACGGGGGGCAGGCAGGCGCGCTCGTGCTTCAGACCCGGCATGATCGCTCCCACGCGTCGAACGGCGCGGTGCCGAGCGCATGGCCCATCGGGCCGTGGCCGTGGCCCAGCCCCGGCGCGGCGAGGAGCGCGGCGCGGACGAAGCGGATCGCGCGCGCGATCGCGGGCTCCAGCGTCAGCCCGGCGGCCAGCCCGGTGGCGATCGCGCTGGCCAGCGTGCAGCCGGTGCCGTGGCTGTGCCGCGTATCGATGCGCGGGTTCGCCCATTCGGCGATCGTGCCGGTGGCGTCGATCAGCCGGTCCACGACCGTATGCCCGGCCGCATGCCCGCCCTTCACCAGCACCGGCGCGCCGATCGTCGCGGCATAGTCCCGCGCGGCGGATTCGACGTCGGCAGCGTCGAGTGCGTCGCGCTGGACCAGCGCCGCCAGTTCGGGAAGGTTCGGGGTGACGAGCGTGCTCGTCCGCGCCAGGCGCGCGAAGCCCGCGATCGTTCCCGGATCGGCAAGCTGTGCGCCGCTCGTCGCGACCATGACGGGGTCGAGCACGATCGGTGCCCCATAGAGGCCGCTCGCCAATTCGTCGGCGACTGCCTGCGCGATGGCAGCGCCGCCGAGCATCCCGATCTTGACCGCGTTCACGCCGATATCCTCGGCAACGCATGCCATCTGCTGCCGCACCATCGCGGGTGACAGCGCCACGACCGCCTCGACGCCCAGCGTGTTCTGCGCGGTGACGGCGGTGATCGCGGTCATCGCGTGGCCGCCGAGCATCGTGACGGTCTTGATATCGGCCTGGATGCCGGCACCGCCGCCGGAATCGGAACCGGCGACGATCAGGATGCGCGGCATCATCCGCGGAAGCGTCGTTCGGCGGCGGCCGGATGGCTCTTGAGCGCCTTGCCGATGCGCGCGGGGCGATCGAGCAACTCGCCACCGCAGTTCGGGCAGGTTTCGTCCAGCGCGTCGACACAATCGGCGCAGAAGGTGCATTCGAGGGAACAGATGAACGCGCCGCCCTCGTCGGCGGGCAAGTCAACGCCGCAGCGTTCGCAATCGGGTCGCATGTCGAGCATGGCAGGCGTTTAGCGTGACGCTCGCGTCATTGCGAGCGCAGCGAAGCCATCCAGGGTGTCACGCGCTGGGCTCTGGATTGCTTCGCTATGCTCGCGATGACGGGGAAGGATCAATCGACGAACGCGCGCTCGATCACGAATTGTCCCGGATTGGCGTTGGAGCCTTCGGTCAGCCCGATATGCTCCAGCATCGACGCGATCTCGCGGATCATCGCGGTCGAACCGCACAGCATCACGCGGTCGTTCTCGGGATCGAAGCGTGCTTCGCCCTCCAGCCCCTCGAACAGTCGTCCGCTCTCGATCAGCGCCGGGATGCGCCCGGTGGTGTGGAAGTCCTCGCGCGTGACGGCGGGGACATAGTGGAAGCGCGTGGCCGCCTCGTCCGCCACCAACGGATCCTCCGCCAGCCGCGCGGCGAGCTCGTCGTGGAAGGCGAGATCGTTGACGCGGCGCACCCCGTGGACGACGACGATCTGGTCGAAGCGCTCATACACGTCGGGATCGCGCGCGACGCTGAGGAACGGGGCGAGGCCGGTGCCGGTCGACAGCAGGAACAGTCGCTTGCCGCCCAGCAACGCATCGAGCACCAGCGTGCCGGTCGGCTTCTTGCCCAGATACAGCTCGTCACCCGGCTCCACCGCCTGCAACCGCCCGGTCAGCGGGCCGCCGGGCACCTTGATCGACAGGAACTCCAGCTCCTCGGCCCATGCCGGGCTGGCGATCGAATAAGCGCGCATCACCGGCTTGGCGGGCTTATCCTCGGTCCCGCCCTCGCCGGGCAGGCCGATCATCACGAACTCGCCCGAGCGGAACCGGAACGACGCCGGGCGCTCCACCGCGAAGCTGAACAGATGCTCGTTCCAGTGGCGCACCCATTTCACCGCCACGCTGTGGAAGGCGGTCGATTCAGGGATAAGCACAGGCGCACGCAGGTCGGTCATCGGCGATCCGGTCTGAAAGTAGGAATACGGGCGAATGGCGCGCATTATGGCGCGGGTCGGATGGGGTCAACCATAGCTGGGCTTGGGCGGCGGCAAGCGCGGTCAGTCCCGCTGGCCGATCGGCGCCTGCGCGAAGCGCAACGCCACCCACTCGGCGGCACGCGCCAGCGCCTCCGCCACCCCGGGCGTTCCATCGTCGGCGACCAGCGTGGACGCGATGCGACGCACCGCCACCCCCTGCCCGTCCAGCGCCGCCGCGAACAGCGACAGCAACGTCGCCTCCGCCTCGGTCACATGCTCCGCCCCCGGCACGCCGAAGCGCAGCCAGCGCAGCGCGTGCGCGTCGAGCAGCGCCATCAGCTTCGTGAAATCGTTGAGCGCCGGCATCACCGCGCGCCACCCGAAGCCGGGCGCCAGCGCCGCGCACGGACACCGCCCGGCGCGTGCCGCGGCGGTCCATTGCCGCATCGCGCCGGTCAGGAAATGAAAATGCTCGTCGAGGTTCGGCGGCAGTCGGTCGAGGAAGCGGTACATCGGATCACCTCGATTTGCGATTGCCTCGCAGTAGCTGATATGGAACGAAGCGTCAACGCGCCCTTTCACCGCGTGCACGCTTCACCCATATTGGGCGCATGGCGATCCAGATCCGCACCAACCTGGCCGAACCCGAAACCAGCGAGACGTTCGTTCCGCACCGTCCCGCCCGCCCCGACAAGGTGGAGGGCGGCAAGAAGTTCAAGCTGGTCAGCGAATATCAGCCCTCGGGGGATCAGCCGACCGCGATCCGCGAGCTGGTGGACACCGCGCGCGCGGGCGAGAAGGATCAGGTGCTGCTGGGCGTCACAGGATCTGGCAAGACCTTCACGATGGCAAAGGTGATCGAGGAGATGCAGCGCCCGGCGCTGATCCTCGCGCCCAACAAGATCCTTGCCGCGCAATTGTACGGCGAGTTCAAGTCGTTCTTCCCCGAGAATGCGGTCGAATATTTCGTCAGTTACTACGATTACTATCAGCCCGAGGCGTATGTCCCGCGCTCCGACACCTATATCGAGAAGGAGTCGAGCATCAACGAGGCGATCGACCGGATGCGCCACTCGGCCACGCGCTCGCTGCTGGAGCGTGACGACGTGCTGATCGTCGCGTCGGTGTCGTGCCTGTACGGCATCGGATCGGTCGAGACCTACTCGGCCATGATCTTCGACCTGAAGAAGGGGCAGACGGTCGACCAGCGCGAGATCGTGCGCAAGCTGGTCGCGCTGCAATACAAGCGCAATGACGCCGCGTTCCAGCGCGGAAATTTCCGCGTGAAGGGCGATACGCTGGAGATCTTCCCCTCGCACTATGAAGACAGCGCGTGGCGCGTGTCCTTCTTCGGGGACGATATCGAGGAAATCGTCGAGTTCGACCCCCTGACCGGCAAGAAATCGGCGAGCCTGAACTCGATCCGCATCTACGCGAATTCGCACTATGTCACGCCCGGCCCGACGATGAAGCAGGCCAGCGAGGCGATCAAACACGAGCTGTCCGAGCGGCTGAAGGAGCTGGAGATCGAGGGCAAGCTGCTGGAGCGGCAGCGGCTGGAGCAGCGCACCAATTTCGACCTGGAGATGATCGCGGCGACCGGCAGCTGCAACGGGATCGAGAATTACAGCCGCTTCCTGACCGGGCGCCTGCCCGGCGAGCCGCCGCCGACGTTGTTCGAATATCTGCCCGAGAACGCTTTGCTGTTCGTCGACGAAAGCCACCAGACGATCGGCCAGATCAACGGCATGTCGCGCGGCGACCATCGTCGCAAGATCACGCTGGCCGAATATGGCTTCCGACTGCCCTCGGCGATCGACAATCGTCCGCTGCGCTTCAACGAATGGGACGCGATGCGCCCGCAGACCGTCTGCGTCTCGGCGACGCCGGGCACATGGGAGATGGAGCAGGCCGGCGGCGTCTTCGCCGAACAGGTGATCCGCCCGACCGGGCTGATCGACCCGCCGGTCGAGATCAAGCCGGTCGAGGAGCAGGTGCAGGACCTGATCGTCGAATGCGGGAAGACCACCGCACTCGGTTACCGGACGCTCGTCACCACGCTGACCAAGCGGATGGCCGAGGATCTGACCGAGTATATGCACGAGGCGGGGATCAAGGTCCGCTACATGCACTCCGACGTCGAGACGCTGGAGCGTATCGAGCTGATCCGCGACCTGCGGCTGGGCGTCTACGACGTGCTGATCGGCATCAACCTGTTGCGCGAGGGGCTCGACATTCCCGAATGCGGGCTGGTCGCGATCCTCGACGCCGACAAGGAAGGCTTCCTGCGGTCGGAGACCTCGCTGATCCAGACGATCGGGCGCGCGGCGCGCAACGTCGACGGGCGCGTGATCCTATATGCCGACCGCATCACCGGCAGCATGGAGCGCGCGATGAACGAGACCGCGCGCCGCCGCGAAAAGCAGGAGGCGTACAATGCCGAGCACGGCATCACGCCCACGACGGTGCGCAAGAATATCGGCGACATCATCGCGCACGTCGCGTCGAAGGATCAGGTGACGGTCGAGATCGACGAGGACCGTCCGCACATGGTCGGCCACAATCTGCGCGCCTATATCGAGGAGCTGGAGAAGAAGATGCGCAAGGCCGCGTCGGACCTGGAGTTCGAGGAAGCCGGTCGCCTGCGCGACGAAATCCGCGCGCTGGAGCAGGAGGAGCTGGGGTTGCCCGTCGAGCAGCAGAAGCTGCCGATCATGGGGCGGTCGAACGAAGGCAAGCCGGGGACGCGCAAGACGCGTTTCGGGAAGACGCAGCGCAAGTTCGGGAAGAAGTAACCGCGCGGCGGGACGGTCAGGCCCCCATCATCTGCCGTGCGCGGGTGGTCGCGGCCTGGGTATCCCCGGCCAGTTTCTTGACCTCGCCCGCCACGACGGCGAAGCCGCGCCCGGCCGCCCCGGCCCGCGCCGCCTCGATCGAGGCGTTGAGCGCGAGCAGGTTGGTCTGCGACGCGATGTTCGCGATGGCATCGACGACGTTGCCCAATTGCGTCACCAGTTCCTCCATTCGGCGGCGATAGCGGTCGGCATCGGCACGGTGGCGCAGGCCTTCCTCCAGCCGCTCCTCCGCCGCTTGCGCGAGCCGCACCTCGTCGCTGATGTCGCTGGCGATCTTGACGATGCTGGTGACCGATCCCGCGTCATCGGTGATCGGGGTATAGGTCGCACGCAGCCACACGTCGTGGCCGTCCCGCGCGATCCGGCGGAAGCGTCCCGCCTCGTGCGCGCCGCCGCCCAGGCGCTGCCAGAAGGCGGCATATTCGGCGCGCGCGACATATGCGGGATCGCAGAACATCCGGTGGTGCCGCCCGGTCACCTCCTGCGCGCCGTAACCCATGGCGTAGAGGAAGGCGTCGTTCGCCCAGGTGATGGTGCCGCGGGGATCGAATTCGATCACCAGTTGCGACCGGTTAATCGCGTCCCACAATGGACCTTGTCGCAGCACAAATACGCCCCTGACTTCGAGGCATTATTCCTAACCCACGATCCTTAACCGATCGTTTAACAGCCGGTTTACGATGGCTCGTGGATCGGGCAGCGATTGACGCGCTGGCGGTAGTCCGCCGAGTGACGATAGGTGTCGCGGCGGGCGCGATTGATGTTGCCGAGCGGCTGGTGCGCGGCCAGCCCGGTCCAGATGCTGAAGCGCATCCGTTCGTTCACGTCGGCCACGCGCGCCTCGTCCCAGCTATCCTGCGCGGCGGCGCGGATCGTGCCCACGCGGACGAACGGCGCTTCCTCCTCGTCCCACTCCACGGTCGCGTCCTCGACCGGCTGGCGTGTGAGATCGCGCGCGAGCTGCACACGGAATTCCCACTCTCCGGCGATCGAGCGCATCTCATCCCGCACGACGCGGCGGATCGCGTCGCGATCCCCGCTGGTGTCGATGATCGCGCCGGTCCGCTCCTTCAGCGCGGGGGCTACCGGGGCGAGGCTGAACTTCGCAACATGATCGCCGTAACGGAACGGCGTGGCGCTGTAATAGGTCTCGCCGATTGGATCGACGTTCGGCGCGCCGCCCAGCGTGCGGACCGTCGCGCTTTCGATCCCCACCGCCGTCAACGCGCTATTCACGCCGCGCAGGACCGTCGACAATGCCTTCTTCGCGCCCTCCGCCTTGTCGGTGGTGCGCGCCAGCAGCTTCAAATTGCCGAGGAACTTGTCCGCCGATTTCGCCTGAAAGGCAGTGGCGTTGACCATGATGAAATCCTGCGTACGACCTTCCGCGTCCGGCAGACGCTCGCCATCCACGTCGAACACCTTGATCGCCAGCCCGCGCGGGAGCGAGATCGCATCATCGAGAATGTCGCCGGGATTGGTCGAGATGCGCATGACCACCTTGTGCTCGCCGGGCGTTGCGAACAGCCCCTGCGCCAGCTCGGGCGGCAAACCGGCATCGATCGTCAGCGTGCCTTCCAGGATCGCATGGGCCTTGGCATGGACGGCGCGCACCGCGTGGCCGTAATCCTCGGCGGTGGTGTCGAGCACGATATCGAACTGTTCGTTCAGCCGGGCGATCGTCTCGGCCTCATCCGGCTGAACCTGTTCGATATCGGGGACGTAGCGGACGGGCGCGGACATGGGACAACTCTCCTGCGGGAACAGGCGAGTAACCAATGTTAGCGGCGGACGTTCCCCGCGCGGCTACACCGCCGTCCTGCCATAGTCCTGCCGCGTGACCGGGTGGCTGGACGACAGCCCGCCATCGGCGGCCAGCGCCTGCCCATTGACGTAGCTCGCGTCGTCGCTGGCAAGGAACAGCGCGACGCGTGCCAGTTCGTCGGGCTGCGCGCCACGGCGCAGCGGGTTCAGACGCCCGATCCGGTCGAGCTTGCCGGCGTCGCGCGCATAATCGAACGTCGACTGGGTCATGCCGGTCTCGGTCAGGCCCGGGCACAGCGCGTTGACGCGAACACCCGAGCCCGAGAGTTGCTGCGCGGCGGTCATCGCGAGGTTGATGACCCCGGCCTTGGACGCCGAATAGGCGGGCGAACCGGCGCCGGAGCGCAACCCCGCGACACTGGCGGTCAGCACGATCGCGCCGCCGCCGCGCGCCGCGATCAACGGCGCGGCATGTTTCACCGCCAGCCAGGGGCCGATCAGGTTCACGCGCAGCACCTCGCCGAACAGCGCGACGTCGGTGTCGAAGATGGTGGCAAGCCCACCGGAGATGCCGGCATTGGCGAACATCACGTCCAGCCCCCCGAAGCGCTCGACCGCGAGCGCCACGGTGCGCTCGACGTCGCCTTCGTCGCCCGCGTCCATGCGGATCGCCGTCGCTGTCCCGCCGGCCGCGACGATCGCGCGCACGGTATCCTCGGCGCGATCGCTGAGGTCGGCGGCGATCACCTGTCCACCCTCCGCCGCGAACAGCAGCGCGGCGGCGCGCCCGATCCCCGAGCCCGCGCCGGTGACGACGATCGACTTGCCCTGGAATCTCATGTGGCCCCCTTATGCCCCGGCACGTTGCGCGAAATGCCACGCCGCATCGACCAGCCCGCCCATGCGCGCCGCCGTCTCGTGCGCGCGCGGGTTCGCGGCGGTGCCGATCACGATCCGCTTCTTGATGCCCTGCACGATCCCGGCGAGGCGGAAAAGGTTGAACGCGAAATACCAGTCGAGCGCGATCGGCGCGTCACGCCCGGTCCGCGCGCAATAACGATCGAGCATTTCCGACAATTCGGGAATGCCGGTTTCCGCCCCGGTGCGGCCCGATATGCCCGAGCGACCTTCGGGCTCGGTCACCCAGCTCATCAGGAAATAGGTGAGATCGGCGACCGGATCGCCAAGCGTCGACAATTCCCAGTCGAGCACCGCGGCGACGCGCGGCTCGGTGCCCGGCGCGAAGCGGAGGTTGTCGACCCGGTAGTCGCCATGGACGATGCTGGTCCGCCCCTGCGCCGGCACGGTGCGCGGCAGGAAATCGATCAGCCTTTCCATCGCGGGCATCGTCTCGGTCTCAGCGCCGCGATATTGCTTGGTCCAGCGCGCGACCTGCCGCTCGAAATAATTGCCGGGCCGGCCATAATCCTCCAGCCCGATCGCGACATGATCGGTGTTGTGGAGATCGGCCAGCGTATCGATCATCGCGTGGTAATGCGCGCGACGCTGGTCCGGTGTCAGGTCCGGCATCGTGCCGTCCCAGATCGTCCGCCCCTCCACCATTTCCATGACGTAGAAGGCCGAGCCGATCACGGCATCGTCCATGCACAGGCCGTAGGGGCGCGGAACCGGAAAGCCGGTGGGATGGAGCGCGGCGATGACACGATATTCGCGATCGACCTGATGCGCGGAGGGCAGCAGGATGCCGACCGGCTTGCGACGTAGGACGTAGCTGCCGCGTGTGGTGTCGATGCGGTGGGTGGGGTTGGACTGGCCGCCCTCGAACCGTTGTTCGCCCGTGATCGTACCGGCGCCGGGGACATGCGCAGCCAGCCATTCGCCGAGCCGCGCGGTGTCGATGTCGCTCATGCGTATTTGCCGAATTCGTGGCGGGCGATCACGCGCGCGTGCACCTCGTCCGGGCCATCGGCGAACCGCAGCGTGCGCATCGAGGCCCAGGCGTGCGCGAGGTCGAAATCGCCCGACACGCCCGCGCCGCCATGCGCCTGCACCGCATCGTCGAGGATCCGCAGCGCCATGGTCGGCGCCTGCACCTTGATCATCGCGATTTCCTGTTGCGCGGCCTTGTTGCCCGCCTTGTCCATCATGTCGGCGGCCTTGAGGCACAGGAGCCGCGTCATCTCGATATCGATGCGCGCGCGCGCGATGCGCTCCTCCCAGACGCTGTGGTCCGCGATGCGCTTGCCGAACGCGGTGCGCGTGACCAGCCGGCGCGCCATCGCCTCGATCGCGGTTTCCGCCACGCCGATCGTGCGCATGCAATGGTGGATGCGCCCGGGCCCCAGCCGCCCCTGCGCGATCTCGAACCCCCTGCCCTCACCGAGCAGCATATTCTCGACCGGGACGCGCACGTCGGTGAAGCTCACCTCGCCATGCCCGTGCGGCGCATGGTCGTAGCCATAGACCGACAGCATCCGCTCGATCCGGACGCCCGGCGTGTCGAGCGGGACCAGCACCATGCTCTGCTGCTGGTGGCGTGCCGCTCCCGTGTCGGTCTTGCCCATCAGGATGCCGATCCGGCAGCGCGGATCGCCGACCCCCGACGACCACCATTTGCGCCCGGTGATGACGTAATGGTCGCCGTCGCGGTCGATCCGCGTCTCGATATTGGTGGCGTCGGACGACGCGACCGCCGGCTCGGTCATCAGGAAGACCGAGCGGATCTCCCCGTTCATCAGCGGACGCAGCCATTGTTCCTTCTGCGCCAGCGTGCCGTAGCGGTGCAGCACCTCCATGTTGCCGGTGTCGGGCGCGGAACAGTTGAAGCATTCGCTGGCCCAGTCGATGCGCCCCATCTCCTCGGCGCACAGCGCATATTCCAGGTTGGACAGCTGCGTGCCCTCGAACGCGAACGTGTCGTCGACGTGGCGCTGCCCGGAATGCGGGGGCATGAAGAAGTTCCACAGCCCGGCGTCACGCGCGCGGGCCTTCACCTCCTCGATCACCGGCAGCACTGCCCAGCGATCGCCCTCATGGTGCTGGCGATCGTGTTCGGCGCGGCGCGGCGCGATCTCGCGAGCGATGAAATCGCGTACCCGATCCCGGAAATGCGTCTCGCGCTCGCTCAACGTGAAATCCACCGCGCTTCCTCTCCGCCATTCTCGTTTGCCGAGCCTAGGCCATACCGCATCTTCGGTAAAGGCGCCTGCGGGACGATCCACACTCGCCGCAGAAAAGGACTGCATCTTCGAAACGAGCCATGCTACCCCCGGGCCATGGGGGATATGACCACCGACGACGCCGGCAGCACGCGGCGCTTTCGCGAGAAGCGGCAGGCCATCCTGGCCGCCGCCGCCGATGCCATCAACGAACAGAGCGCAAAGGGCATGACCTTCGCCGACGTGGCGCGTCGCGTCGGGCTGAACACCACCAGCGTCACCTATTATTTCAAGCGCAAGGAGGATCTGGCCGCCGCCGCGTTCGAGCAGACGCTCGACAGCCTGATGGCGATGCTGGACGAGGCCGCGCGGGAGCCGACGCCGCTGGCGCGGGTCGAGCGGATGGTGGCGCTCAATATGGACCGCCTGCTGCGGATCGAGCGCGGCGAGGCACGCGCGCTGGCGGTGCTGTCCGATCTGCGCGCGATGGACGAGCCGATGCGGGCCACGCTGATGAATCGCTGGCGCGACGTGTTCCGTCGGACGCGCGCCCTGTGGGGCACCGCCCGGTCGCGCGAGGCAACCGATCTGGCCGGCGCGCGCGCGCACGTGCTGCTGGAGAACATCTTCTGGCTGCCGGTGTGGCTGCCCCGTTACGAGGTCGATCAGTATCCGCGTGTCACGGCGCGGCTGATGGCGTTGCTGCGCGACGGACTGGCGGTCGACGGCGCGGCGTGGGCGCCGGCACCGATGGATCTGCCCGCCGACGATGCGGTGCCGGGGCGCGAGGCGTTCCTGCTGGCGGCGACGCGGCTCATCAACGAACTGGGCTATCGCGGCGCATCGGTGCAGCGGATCGCATCGGAGCTGAACGTCACCAAGGGCAGTTTCTACCACCATCTGGACGCCAAGGACGATCTGGTCGTCGCCTGCTACCGTCGCAGCTTCGATACGATCGCGGCGGCGCAGCGGTTGGCCGACGAGCGTGGCGGCACGCACTGGCAGCGGCTGTGCGACACGGTGGCGACGCTGGTGGCGGTGCAATTCTCCGAGCGCGGATCATTGCTGCGCACCACCGCGCTCAGCGGCCTGCCCGCCAGCGAGCGACAGCAGATGATCGACCGCTCGACCCGGATCGCGCGGCGCTTCGCGGGCACGATGATGGACGGGATCGCGGAGGGCACGGTGCGCCCCGTCGACAGCCTGATCGCGGCGCAAGCGATGATGGGGATGCTGAACGCCGCGTTCGACATGCGGAAATGGGCGTGGAGCATGGATCGCGAGCGCGCGGTGCGCCATTACGCCTCGACGCTGATGTTCGGATTGTTCGACGACCGCGCGCTGGGGTGACGATCGCGCGCCGGCTATACCGGCGTGCCCAGCGCCTGCGTCCGCGCCGTGATCGCGACCTGATTGTGCGGACCGCGACGGCGCGAGAAGTCGCGCACCGAACAGCCGAGGAACAAGTGGCTGTCGCGCAGGAAATGCGATCGGTCCCAATACCCCGCAGCCTCCAGCGCCGCCGGGCCGCCGTCGGGATTGGTCAGCATGATGGACAAGGCGCGCAGAAAACGCGTCCGCCGCAACAGCAGCTTCGGCGTGAAGCCGAAGTTGACGCGCGTCATCGCCGCCAGCGCGCGTGGCGACATGTCGAGCGACTCCGCCACCGTCTCGATCCGCGTCGTCGCGGGGTCGCGCAGCATCTCGCACAGGATCTCGATACGCGGATCGGCGGGGGGGCGGCGTTCCAAGCGCGCCTCCAGCCAGGCGCCGAGCGCGACCTCGAACGGTTGCTCACCTTCCAATGCGTCGCGCAGCATGTCCGCGCCCGGATCGATCTCGTCGAGCGAAACGACCCGGTTGGCGAATCGCGACACGTCGCCGCCGAAGATTTGCGCCCAGCCGAACGGCAGCAGCCCCACCCCGACCAATTCGCCGCCGTGGCAGGTGAGATAGCCGGCGTAGCTGGTCGGCCCGGTCAGCGCGACGCGCGGCATCGGATCGATCAGCCGGCTGCCGATTTTCAGCGACCATGCCGGGCTGTCGCGCAACGAGATGCGGATCGTGGCGACGCTGGGAAAGAAGGCAT
>CAJYSA010000093.1 GCA_913777325.1 uncultured Sphingomonas sp.
CAACAAACAAACCGGACAATCGATCAATCCCGCTATCCCTAGCGAAAGACCGCTGTCCGTCCATGTGGCGACCTTCAGAACCGCGCCTCACCGGTGCGCCCCGTCGGTGAACAGCCCTCTAAGGGGGTCCGTTGGATCGGTCAAGCGATTCGATGACACTTTTTTTGCCGGCATGCGACGAACGTGTTGATGGAGGTCAGAACGCGGAACGCCGGTTCCAGCCGAGCCATTGGTCGCGCTCCCCGTCTGGAGCCGAACCGATGACCGATCATCCTACCCCGCCGTATCCCGAGCAGCAGCAGCCGATGCCCGGACGCACCGACGCGATGACCCCACGTCCGGATCACGGCGAGGACAGCTATGTCGGGCACGATCGCCTTCTCGACCGCAAGACGCTGATCACCGGCGGGGACAGCGGGATCGGGCGCGCGGTCGCACTGGCCTATGCTCGCGAAGGCGCCGATGTCGCGATCGCGTATCTCGACGAGCACGACGATGCCGCCGAGACCAAGCGACTGATCGAGCAGGCCGGACGCCAGGCGGTGCTGATCCCCGGCGATATCAGCGATCCCGCGCATGCCCGCGCGGTGGTGGATCGCACGATCGCCGCGTTCGGCCGGATCGACGTGCTGGTAAACAACGCCGCGCATCAGGCGACCTTCGCCGAGCTGACCGATATCGCGGACGAGGAATGGCAGCGAACCTTCGCGGTCAACATCCATGCGATGTTCTATCTGGCCAAGGCGGCGGTGCCGCACATGCGCGCCGGCGCGTCGATCATCAACACGACGTCGATCAACGCGCAGTCACCCAACGAGCAATTGCTGGCCTATGCCACCACCAAGGGCGCGATCCATAACTTCACCGCCGGGCTGGCGCAGATGCTGGCGGAGCGGAAGATCCGCGTGAACGCCGTCGCGCCCGGTCCGGTGTGGACGCCACTGATCCCCTCGACGATGCCGGCGGACAAGGTGGCGTCGTTCGGCGAGAACACCCCGCTCGGCCGCGCCGCACAGCCCGCCGAACTCGCACCACCCTATGTGATGCTGGCCACCGACGAGGCCAGCTACATCACCGCCGCCACCATCCCCGTCACCGGCGGTCGCCCCTTCCTCTGACCGGAGGCGGGAGCGCCGCGTCGCGCGCGTCCTTGGCTTCTGCTATCGACGCGCGCCATGCCGATCCGTTTCCCGATCCGCGCGGCGCTGCTGCTGCTCCTTCTGCTTCCATCGCCAGTGCTGGCACAAGCCACCGTCGACACCCCGGTCGCGCGGCTGACGCGTGCCGAGGCCGATGTGCGAACGGTCGACCGCGCGCTCGATCAGCGCGTCGATGACGACACGCGCGACGCGTTGCGGGAGCGGATCATCGCGGCGCGCGTCGCGACCACCGCGGCCACCGCCGACCTGGCCGAGCAGCTCGCACTGGTCGACGCGCGGCTCGCCGGGCTCGGCCCCGCCGGCGCCAGCGAGGCGATCGACCTCCATCAACAGCGCCAGCGGCTCGCCCGCCAGCACACGATGCTCGATTCGAGCGTCAAGCGCGGACGGCTGATCAGCGTCGAGGCGCAGCAATTGGCCGACGAACTCGACCAGAGCGTCGCCGAACAGTTCAGCCAGACGATCGCGGCGCGCAGCCCCTCTCCGCTCCTGCCCGGTTTCTGGCTGGCGGTGGTGCAGGCATTGCCCCGCGATCTGCGTCGGGCAGAGCTCTATGTCGCGAGCGGCGTCGACGCGATCGTGCGTGATCGCGGCGCAACGATACCGTGGCCCGCACTGCTGGGCCTTGTCCTCGCGCTGGTGATCGCCTTTCCGGCGCGCGCGGCGGCGCAGCGGGTCGGCCAGCGTTTCCTGATCGAGGATGCGCCGGGGCACCGCGTCCGCCGCTCCGCCGCCGCGATCTGGCGCGTGCTGGTCGGGACGCTGGCGCCGTTCCTGGCGGTGGGGCTGTTCGTCACCGGGCTGCGCTGGGCACGATGGCTTCCCACGGGATGGGATGCGATCGCCGAGGCCGCGACGGTCGCCATCACCTATGCGTGTTTCGCCGCGGCGGTGACCGGTGCGCTGTTGATGCGGCGACAGCCGAGCTGGCGGGTCGCGCCGATCGCGGACGATGTCGCGCGGGAGCTGCGCCCCTACACGCTGCTGCTCGCTGGATTGGCCTTCGTCAGCTACATGCTGGAGGCGGCCAATGCCGCGATCGGGACCAGCCCGGCGTTGCAGGGCGCCACGCATGTCGCCGAGATCGTGCTTCATCTGGCGTTGCTGGCGGGAGCGTTGCTGGCGCTCGGACGACTGCGCGCCAACCGCGCCGAGGAGGAGAGCGCGGCACCGGCGCGCACCGGCTTCGGCGCGGCGGCGGTGCTGGCATGGATGCTGGCGCTCGCCACGCTGATAGCGCTGCTGCTGGGCTATCTCGGATTCGCGCTGTTTGTGATGCAGCTGATCGGCTGGGGCGTCGTGCTGGCGGCGGCGACCTATCTGCTGATGGCGGGGGTCGACGATCTGGCGGTGACGCTGTTCGCGCGCGACAGTGCCCTCGGCCGCGCCTTGTCGCGCGGACTGGGCGTGCGGGGCGCGTTGATCGACCAGTTCGGGGTGCTGCTGTCCGGGGTGATGCGGCTGACGCTGGCGCTGGTTGCGGTGGGGCTGTTCTTCGTGCCGTTCGGTGCGGGGGGCGGGATTGGTACGCTGATCGCGCGGATCGCGCTGCTGGCACAGGGCGTGCAGGTCGGCGGCATTTCGGTGTCGCCCGGCGCGATCGTGCGCAGCGTCGTGGTGCTGTGCATCGGGCTGGCGCTGGTGCGCGCCTTCCGACGCTGGCTGGAGGAGAAATACCTTCCCGCCACCGATCTCGACGGCTCGGCGCGCAATTCCGTGGGACTGGTCGCGCGCTACGTCGGGTTCGCGCTGGCGGTGATCTGGGCACTGGCATCGTTGGGGATCGGAGTGGAGCGGATCGCGCTGCTGCTCTCGGCGCTGTCGGTCGGCATCGGTTTCGGCCTGCAGGCGATCACCTCCAACTTCATCTCCGGGCTGATCCTGCTGGCGGAGCGTCCGATCAAGATCGGCGACTGGATCCGCGTCGGCACCGACGAGGGCGATGTGAAGCGGATCAGCGTGCGCTCGACCGAGATCGCGCTGGCCGACCATTCGACGCTGATCGTGCCCAATTCCGAACTCATCACCAAGCCGGTGCTCAACAAGACGCTGGCCGGCCCGCTGGGACGGATGCAGATCCAATTCTCGGTCCCGCTGGAGGCCGATGCCGATCGGGTCGCCGCGATCGTCGCGGAGGCGTTCGCCGCCGAGGGGGCGGTGCTCGACGACCCACGACCGAGCGTGTTCATCGATTCGATCGCGGACGGGCGCATCTTCTTCAACTGCTTCGGCCATGTCGCCTCGCCCCGCGCCGCGTACAGCGCGCGCAGTGCGATCCTGACCATGCTGCTGCGCCGTTTCCGGGCAGAAGGGATCGATATCGGCACCGTGCCGCAGCGGATGGAACTCATCGGACGGCCGGGCGATCAAAGTTAATGGCTCAATTACTACTTTCCGCTACGAAGAAGCACTAGGCTGGCACCGTCGGGGGGACTTCGTGCTGAGAAGGCGACTCGGACGATTGCTGCGCTGGTTCGCGTCGGTAGGCGACGATCCGCGCATCGCGGTCGCCCAAGCCGTCAGTCTGCAGCGACAACTTCCGTTTCTATACGCGCTGCTGATCTTCAATTCGGTCGGGGTCGTCCTCTCGGAGCCGCGCCAGACCCCGCTGTTGCTGCGCACGCTGTTTCCGCTGGCGCTGATCGCCATCAGCGGCCTGCGGTTGCTGCATTGGTTGGGACAGACGCGTCGACGCGAACGGTTGCGTCCGCTCGAAGCGCGGCGGCGCCTGCGCTTGATCATGCTGATCGCGGCGTCGCTGGCGCTGGCCTATACCGGCTGGGCACTCACCTTGCTGCGCTACGGCGATCCGCTGCGTCAGGCGCATGTGATGATCTATCTGACGGCCACGGCGATCGGCTGCATCTTCTGCCTTTCGGTGCTGCCCCAGGCCGCGTTGCTGGTGGGATTGATCATCATGCCGCCGTTCGTCGCGGTGTGCCTGTTGCAGCAGAATACGATGCACACGGTGATCGCGGTCGACGGCGGGCTGGTGTTCGTCGTGCTGCTGCGCGTGCTGTTCAACGGCTACGATTATTTCCGGCAACAGGTGGTGTCGCACACGCGGTTCAAGCGCCAGCATGACGAGCTGATCCGCCTGAACCAGGAAAACGAACGGCTGGCGCGCACCGACAGCCTGACCGGACTGCCCAACCGCCGGCGCTTTCAGGACGACCTGGCCGAGCTGGTGGAGACGACCACCGCCGGCGTCTTCGCGGTCGGGCTGTTCGATCTCGACCGCTTCAAGCCGGTGAACGACACGTTCGGGCATCATGTCGGCGACATCCTGCTGATCCAGCTTGCCGAGCGGGTGCGGGCGATGCTGCCTGGCGGCGCCACCTTCTATCGGCTGGGCGGCGACGAATTCGGCCTGCTCGTCTCCGGCGACGCGCATGTCGCCGGAAACGTGGGGATGCGGCTGTGTCGCGCCCTGGACGAGCCATTCACGATCGGCGAGCTGACGATCGCGGTCGGCGGATCGCTGGGGATCGCGCTGTTCCCGGCGGCGGGGCGGCTGGCGACGGAGCTGTTCGATCGCGCCGACTATGCGCTCTATCATGCCAAGCGCGTGCAGGGCGGCGGCCTGTGTATCTTCACGCATGATCTGGAAAGCGCGATCCGGCGCGACCGCGCGATCGAGGCGGCGTTGCAGGCGTGCGTGTTCGAGGACGAGTTCCACCTCTATGGCCAGCCAATCGTCGGCGCGCGGACCGGGCGGGTCGAGGCGATCGAGTTGCTCGCGCGCTGGACCAGCCCGCTGATCGGCGAGGTGGTCCCCGCCGACTTCATCGCGATCGCCGAACGCTCGACGCTGATCCACGGCATCACGCTGACGGTATTCCGCAAGGGGTTGGAGGTCGCGCGGCTGCTGCCGCCGGATGTCGCCCTGAGCTTCAACGTCTCGGCCTGCGACCTGCATTCGCCCGCCACCTTCGACGCGATCGAGCGCGACCTGCTCGCCTCGGGCATCGCGCCATCGCGGATCTGGTTCGAGGTGACCGAAACCGCGGTGATGCGCGATCCGACCGCCGCGTCGCGGATGCTGGAGCGATTGCGTCAATTGGGCATCAGGATCGCGCTCGACGATTTCGGCACCGGCCACTCCAGCCTCAGCAACCTGCACCAGCTCCCGCTCGACAAGGTCAAGATCGACCGCAGTTTCGTCAACGACCTCCAGGCGCAACGCGGCTGGGCGGTGGTGGAGGCGATGGTGGGGCTGTGCCGCGCACTGTCGCTGGAATGCGTCGCGGAGGGCGTGCAGAATGCCGAACAGCTCGAAACGCTGCTGCGCATGGGATGCGAGCATGTGCAGGGGTTCCTGTTCGCCGAACCGATGCCCGTCGAGCGGCTGCCCGATGTGATCCGCATCATCGGGCGCCGCGCCGCCGCCTGACGCTTCCGGTGCGCGACCGTGCCGTGCTACCGCCGGGATCGCGCATGATCCGCTCCTCCCCCCGCCGGCTGCTCGCCACCTTCGCGCTGGCGCATGCCGGTGCCGTCATCGGCTATCTGCCGCTGTTGTCACTCCTGCTCCCGCTCAAGGTCGCGCGGCTGGCGGGCGAGGCGCGGATCGGCTGGCTGACCGTCGCGATCGTCGCGGGCGCGCTGGCCGCCAGCCTCGCCAACGTGCTGTTCGGCTGGCTCAGCGATCGATCGCTGGCGGCCGGGGGCGGGCGGCGCCGCTGGATCATCGCCGGGCTCATCGCCTTGGCGCTGTCCTATGGCGCGATCGCCCTGGCGGACCGCACCGCGACGCTGGTGGCCGCGATCCTGTTCTTCCAGGTGGCGATCAACATGGTTCTCGCGCCGATGATGGCGATCATGGCCGACGAGATCGCGCCCGAACAGCGCGGGCTGGCGGGCGGTCTGCTCGCGCTCGGCCCGCCCGCCGCCGGCGCGGTCTCCGCGCTGCTGGTGGCGGTGCCCGGTTGGGACGAGCCGCTGCGGCTCGCATTGCTGGTCGCGCTGTCGATCACGACGATCGTGCCACTGCTGCTCATTCGCGCGCCGGTGATCGCGGCGCCCGCCACCGCCGCTCCGCCCCCGCCGCAGCGCTTGTGGGTGGCCAGCGTCTCGCGGCTGCTGGTGCAGGTCGCGGGGAGCGCGCTGTCGCTGTATCTGCTCTATTATTTCCAGAGCATCGCCGTCGACGTCGCGCCCGCGACGCTCGCCACGCGGGTCGGCACCCTGCTGACGGTCAGCTACATCCTGCCGCTACCGGTCGCGGTGCTGGCCGGGCGGCTCTCCGACCGCGCCGAGCGCCGCACCCCGTTCCTGCTCGGCGCCACGATCGCCGCCGCCGCCGGACTACTCGGCATGGCCGTTTTCGCCAGTCCGGCCGCCGGCGCGACCGGATTCGTCCTCTATTCGGTGGCCGCGGCGGTGTTCCTCGCGCTCCATCAGGCCTTCGCGATCCAGCTGCTGCCCGATCCACGTCATCGCGGGCGCGACCTCGGACTGCTCAACCTGTCGAACACGCTGCCCGCGCTGCTCGGCCCGCTGCTGACCTGGACGCTGGCCACCCCGCGCGATTTTTCGCTGCTGTTGATCGTCCTCGCCGCCCTGACGCTCACCGCCGGCCTCGCCATCGTTCCCCTGCGCCGCCGGGCAGCGAGCTAGAGCGGACCGAAAACGACGAGCTACCGTCCGAGCGCCTCGACCAACGCCTGTACCTTGCGCTGCCGCCATTGCGGCGTGGGGGCGACCAGCCAATAGCCCAGCCGCGACGGCTGCGCGGCACCGACCATCACCACCCGACCGTTCGCGATGTCGCGCGCCGCCAGCATTTCGGGGACGGTGGCGCGGCCCAGCCCGGCCGCCGCCGCATCGATCGCCAGCCCGGCGTCGCCGACCCGCACATGCCCCGGGCCGTCCGTCTCGGGAGCGCCCGGCCACAGGATCGCGGTCGCCGCGCCACCGC